>DATCLR010000023.1:0-7163 GCA_036563785.1 Burkholderiales bacterium
TCGCCATAGCGGCGGATGAGCTCAGGGGTCGCCCCGTGGCGCTCGATCATCGCGTTGATCCGGTAGGCGAGCACCCCGAGAAAGACGGGCAGGACGAGCCCCCCGACGAGGAGGATCAGGAGGAGGTGGCGGTGGGGGAGACAGCTGCTTCTCCCGCTCCCCGTTCCACTCGGCACGAAAATGACGTTCATCCGCTTCTCGTCAAAGTGTGCTATCGCTCGTCCGCCGCCGCGTAACGGCGAGCGGCCGACAACGGCGCGTCGGTCTCAGGTCGCAGGGAGCGTCCTGATGAAAGCGATCGGCGCTTCTTCGTTGTCGCGGTAGGTGATGATCTCCCAGGCGTCGCGCGTGGCGACCAGCCGGCGCAACAGCTGATTGTTCAGCGAGTGGCCCGACTTGTAGGCGCTGAAGGCGCCGATCAGCGGATGTCCGAGCAGGTACAGATCGCCGATCGCATCCAGCACCTTGTGCTTCACGAATTCGTCCTCGTAGCGCAGCCCGTCCTCGTTCAGGACACGGTAGTCGTCGAGCACGATGGCGTTGTCGACGCCGCCGCCGCGAGCGAGGCCCGACTGGCGCAGCGACTCGAGATCCGACATGAAGCCGAACGTGCGCGCGCGGCTGACCTCCTTCACGAAGGAGGTCGTCGAGAAATCGACGCAGGCGTGCTGCGTGGAGTTGCGAAACGTCGGATGATTGAAGTCGATCGCGAACGAGACCTTGAAGCCTTCGAACGGCTCGAACGCGACCCATTTGTCGCCGTCGGTGATCCTGATCGGCCGCTTGATGCGGATGAAGCGCTTCGGCGCATTCTGCTCGACGATGCCGGCCGACTGGATGAGGAACACGAACGGCCCGGCGCTGCCGTCCATGATCGGCACCTCGGGCGCGGTGAGGTCCACGTACGCGTTGTCGATGCCCATGCCGGCGAAGGCCGACATGAGGTGCTCGACGGTCGAGACGCGTACTCCTTGCCACTCGAGCGTGGTCGAGAGGCGCGTGTCGGAAACGTTCTCGGGGCAGGCCCGGATCTCGACCGGTTCCTTGAGATCGATGCGGCGGAAGATGATTCCGGTGTCCGCGGCCGCGGGACGCAGCGTCAGATAGACTTTTTCTCCGGTGTGCAAGCCTACGCCGGTCGCGCGAATGACGTTCTTCAGTGTGCGTTGCTTGATCATCAATCCATTCTTGTATTATTCGAGCGACAGGCGTTTGAAAAACGCAACGACCCTACGGCGTTGCTCGCGGGCACACGACGTGCCGGCTGCAAGGAGGGTTCGGAGCAGCCCAACCTTCTCGAAAAACAACGGTTTCGAATCAATTTAAGGACAAATAGTTCACCCTGTCCAGTCGCTTTTCGTGGGTATTTCCCCTAGCGCAGGGCCGCCACCGATGAGTGGATGCGCTCCGTCTCAGTCCGCCTGCTTCCGGAGGAAGGCCGGAATATCCAGGTGATCCAGGCCGCCCGCCGCGGCTATCCGTTCGCCGCCCCGGTCCATACGCCGGTGTCGGATTACCGTCGGGGTATCCAGCGCGTCGTAGTCCGTGGACCCGGTGGTTCCGGTCTTGATGAGCTTGTAGGGCTGCTTGCGCTTCTCCTGACCGAGCCCGGTCGCGACCACCGTAACCCGCAGTTCGTCCGTCATGTTCGGGTCGATGACGGTACCGATCACCACGGTCGCGTCTTCCGCCGCGTATTCCTTGATGGTATTGCCGACCTCCTCGAACTCCCCGATCGACATGCTGAGTCCCGCCGTGATGTTGACGAGCAGCCCCCGGGCGCCCGAGATATTGATGTCGTCGAGCAGCGGGCTCGAGATCGCGGCCATGGCCGCCTCCTGGGCCCGACCCTCGCCGGTCGCCGACGCCGACCCCATCATCGCCATGCCCATCTCCGACATGACCGTGCGCACATCCGCGAAGTCGACGTTGATCAGACCCGGACGGGTGATGAGCTCCGCGATCCCCTGAACCGCGTTCTGCAGCACCTGGTTGGCCTTGCTGAACGCCTCGAGCATCGTCGCTCCCTTGCCGAGCACGGTGAGCAGCTTCTCGTTCGGGATGGTGATGATCGAATCGACGTACTCGGAGAGCTCCCGGATACCCTGCTCCGCCACCGCCATGCGCTTCTTGAGCTCGAACGGAAACGGCTTGGTGACGACGGCGACCGTGAGCACGCCCATGTCCTTCGCCACCTGCGCCACCACGGGCGCCGCACCGGTGCCGGTGCCGCCGCCCATGCCGGCGGTGATGAAGATCATGTCGGCGCCCGCCAGCACTTCGGCGATGCGCTCGCGGTCCTCGATCGCCGCCTGGCGGCCCACCGTCGGATCGGCGCCGCAGCCGAGGCCCTTGGTGAGGTTCGCGCCGATCTGCAGCACGGTCTTTGCCTGCGAACGCTTCAGCGCCTGGGCGTCGGTGTTCGCCGCGATGAACTCGACCCCTTCGATGTTCGCATTCACCATATGATCGATGGCGTTGCATCCGCCCCCGCCGACGCCGATCACTTTTATCACCGCCTGTTGCCCGTACGTATCCATCAACTCGAACATTGCAGCGCCTCCAGTGTGGTCGTTGATCGTCGAAACTCGTTGTCGTTGAACGTCAGAAGTACCCCTCGAACCAGCCCCGCATCTTGCTGAACAGCGCCTTCGCCCCGTTCACCGGAACGCGCGGCGTGAACCCCTTGCCCTGACGGGCGCGGGCCCCGTAGAGCACCAGCCCCACCCCGGTCGCGAAGACCGGGTTCTGCACCACCCCTTTGAGCCCCCCGACGTACTGCGGCACGCCGAGCCGCACCGGCATGTGGAACACCTCCTCCGCGAGATCGACCATGCCTTCCATCTTGCTCGACCCGCCCGTGAGGACGATGCCGGAGCCGAGCACGTCCTCGAAGCCGCTGCGGCGCAGCTCCGCCTGCACCAGCCCGTACAGCTCCTCGATCCGCGGCTCGATCACCTCGGCCAGCATCTGGCGCGAGAGCTTGCGCGGCGGACGATCGCCTACGCTCGGCACCTCGATGGTTTCGTCGCGGGAGGCGAGCTGCGTGAGCGCGCAGCCGTACTTCTGCTTGAGCTCCTCGGCGTGCTGCGTCGGCGTGCGCAGCGCGATCGCGATGTCGTTCGTCACCTGATCGCCCGCGATCGGGATCACGGCGGTATGGCGGATGGCGCCTTCGGTGTACACCGAGATGTCCGTCGTCCCCCCGCCGATGTCGATCAGGCACACGCCGAGCTCCTTCTCGTCCTCGGTCAGCGTGGAGAGGCTCGAGCCGAGCTGCTCGAGGATGATGTCGTCGACCTCGAGGCCGCAGCGCCGCACGCACTTCACGATGTTCTGCGCGGCGCTGACCGCGCCGGTGACGATGTGCACCTTGGCCTCGAGGCGCACGCCGCTCATGCCGATCGGCTCGCGAATGCCGTCCTGTTTGTCGATGATGAACTCCTGCGGCAGGATGTGCAGGAGCTTCTGATCGGCCGGAATCGCGAGCGCACGCGCCGCTTCGAGCACGCGCTCGACGTCGCCCGGACCGACCTCCTTGTCCTTGATCGCGACGATGCCGTGCGAGTTGAAGCTCGCGATGTGCGAGCCGGCGATGCCGGCGTAAACGGAGTGGATCTCGCAGCCGGCCATGAGCTCGGCCTCCTCGACCGCGCGCTGAATCGACTGCACGGTCGATTCGATGTTGACCACCACGCCGCGGCGCATGCCGCGCGACGGGTGGTGCCCGACGCCGATGATCTCCACGTCGCCGTCCGGACCGATCTCACCGACGATCGCGAGCACCTTCGACGTGCCGATATCGAGCCCTACCACCAGATTTGCGTCGTCTTTCTTTGCCATCTCAGCCCTCGTTGCCCGGCCTTGTCGTACGCGCGACGCGCGCGTTTCCCCCCGTATGCCACTCGACGGCGAAACCGTTCGTGTAACGCAGGTCGACGCGCCGAATCGCCTCGACCTGCGCCGCCAGCGTCGAGCGGTATGCGCGCGCGAAACGCTCGAGACGCGCGCGCGGATCCGCATCGTCGAGCACGAGGGTCAGGCGGTGGCCGCCCTCCGCCTCGAGCTCGAGCGTCCAGCTGCGTCGCGGGGCGAGCTCGAGCCCGAGGAGCGTGAGCCCCCCGGCCGCGAGCGCCGCGCGAAAATCACGGAAAGCGGCAAGCACTTCCGCGCTGCTGCCCTCCGGACCCGCGAGCCGCGGCAGATCCCCGGCCACGGCGGCGCCCGGTATGCGCGCGACCTCGCCGCTCGCATTCACCCAAGCGTCCTCGCCCCAGCGCGCCACGAGCTCCTGCTCGCTGAAGCGAATCGTGATCTCGTTCGGAAACTGCCGGCGCACCGATGCACGGTGCACCCAGGGAATCGCCTCCACCCGCCCCTTGACCGCCTCGAGGTCCACCAGCAGGAAGTTTCCGCGCACGTGCTCGAGCACGGCCGCCTCGAGCTCCTGCTGCGTCACGTGCCTGAACGAACCTTCGAAGCGCACCTGCTGCACCGGGAAGTTCTCGGCGCGCAGCGCCCAGTCGGCGGCGTAGAAGAGCCCGACCGCGAGCAGGAGCGCACTCGAGAGGCGCAGCACGAGAGCGACCGGCGTGCGTCCGTTCACTTGCGCACCTCCGCCGTGCGCAGAATGCGCACGCACAGTTCGTCGAAATCGATGCCGGCCTGCCGCGCCGCCATCGGCACCAGGCTGTGGCTGGTCATGCCCGGCGCCGTGTTCACCTCGAGAAAATAGGGGTGTCCGCTCGAATGCAGGATCAGGTCGACCCGCCCCCAGCCGCGGCAGCCGATCACGCGGTACGCCTGCAGCGCCTGCTGCTGGAGCGCGCGCTCCTGCTCGGCCGGCAGGCCGCAGGGACAGAAGTACCGCGTATCGTCGGAGAAGTACTTCGCCTGGTAGTCGTAGAGCTCCACCGCGGGCTCGATGCGGATCAGCGGCAGCGGCACGTCGTCGAGGATGGACGCCGTGAGCTCCTGCCCTTCGATGAACTCCTCGGCCAGCACCACGCCGTCGTACTTCGCGGCCGCCGCGTACGCGGCCGGAAGCTCCTCGGTCGTGCGCACTTTCGCGAGCCCGATGGTCGAGCCCTCGCTCGCGGGCTTCACGATGAGCGGCAGACCGAGCGTGCGCGCAACGGCGGCGAAATCGGACTCCGCGTCGAGCAGCACGTGCCGCGGCGTCGGGATACCCGTCGCCTGCCAGATGAGCTTGGTGCGCCACTTGTCGAGCGCGAGCGCCGAGGCGAGGACGCCGCTTCCCGTGTACGGCACGCCGAGCACCTCGAGCGCACCCTGCACCGTGCCGTCCTCGCCGAAGCGCCCGTGCAGCGCGATGAAGGCGCACGTGTAGCCGAGCCGGCGGATGTCCTCGAGCGGCTGCTCGGCCGGATCGTAGGCGTGCGCGTCGATCCCGCGCCGGCGCAGCGCCGCGAGCACGGCGTTGCCGCTCAGGAGCGAGATCTCGCGCTCGGACGAACGTCCGCCCATGAGCACCGCGACTTTTCCGAAATCCGTCATATCGCCTCTCTCACCGCGACGGTCCGCGGCCTTTGTCGGAGCACGCTGCGCGCGTTGGCGGTTCCACTCTCCTACTCCCCGATCACCCGCACTTCGGTTTCGAGACGAACGCCGAAGCGGCGCTCCACGGTGGCGCGCACGTGCTCGATCAGCGCCTCGATGTCGGCCGCCGTCGCGTTGCCCGCGTTCACGATGAAGTTCGCGTGCAGCTCCGAGACGCAGGCGCCGCCTACCGTCGCGCCTTTGAGGCCCGCGGCCTCGATGAGCCGCGCGGCATGATCGCCCGGCGGGTTCTTGAATACCGAGCCCGCGTTCGGCAACTGCGTCGGCTGCGTCGCGCCGCGGCGCGCGAGCAGCGACTTGATGAGCGCCCGCGCCTGCGCGTGCTCGCCGCGCGCGAGCTTCAAATGCGCCGCGACGAACCATTCCGCCGCCGGCGATCGCACCGAGCGGTAGCCGACCGCGTACTCGGACGCGTGGCGCGTGCGCCGCTCGCCGCGCCGATCGAGCGTTTCCACCGCTTCGACCAGATTCCAGAATTCCCCGCCGAAGGCGCCCGCGTTCATCGCGAGCGCGCCGCCGACGGTTCCCGGAATCCCGGCGAGGAACTCGGCGCCGCCGAGCCCGTGCGTCGCGCAGAAGCGCGCCACCTTGGCGCTCGGCACGCCGGCCTCGGCGCGCACGCGCGTCTCATCGAGGAGTGCGAGACCGCTGAGCGCGCCGCTCGTGAGAATCACCGTGCCGCGCACGCCGCGGTCGCGCACCAGCAGGTTGCTGCCGAGCCCTACCCAGTGGATCGGCTCCTCCGGCGGCAGCGTTCTCAGGAACGCGGCGAGGTCGTCGATGTCGGCCGGCACGTACACGCGATCCGCCGGGCCGCCGACGCGCCAGCTCGTGTGCCGCGCCATCGGCTCGTTCACGAGCAGCCGGCCGCGCAGCGCAGCGCCGGCCGAGCCGGGCACGGATACCGGAGTGGTCGGCGGATTGCCGCTCTGCACCATCATCCCGCCCTCCGCGATTGCAGCGCCGCCGGCAGCGCGGCGGCGACCTGCCCGATGTTGCCGGCCCCGAGCGTGAGCACCACGTCGTTGGCCCGCGCCGTCGCCGCGAGCTGCGCCGGCAGCTGCTGCACGTCCGCGACGAAGATCGGGTCGATCCGCCCGCGGGCGCGGATGGCGCGCGCGAGCGCGCGCCCGTCGGCGCCGCGAATCGGCTTCTCGCCCGCGGGGTACACCTCGGTCAGCAGCAGCACGTCGACCTCGCTCAGCACCGCGCTGAAGTCGTCGAGCAGATCGCGCGTGCGCGTGTAGCGATGCGGTTGAAACGCGACCACGAGCCGCCGCTCGGGCCAGACGGCGCGCGCCGTGGCGATCGTCGCCGCCACCTCGCGCGGATGGTGGCCGTAGTCGTCGACCAGCACCGCATCGCCGCCCTCGATCGGAATGCGTCCGTTCACCTGGAAGCGCCGGTCGATGCCGGAAAACTCGGCGAGCGCGCGCACGATCGCCGGCGGCGCCACACCCACTTCCCGCGCGACCCCGATCGCCGCGAGCGCGTTCAGCACGTTGTGGCGCCCCGGGTGGTTGAGCGTGACCTCGAGGCCGTCGAGCGTCCCGCCGGCAACCCGAAAGTGCATGGTCAGGCCG
>DATCLR010000032.1:0-4161 GCA_036563785.1 Burkholderiales bacterium
GAGCGGCGTCACGTACGTGCGGCTGCGCTCGAGCGCGCGCAGGCGGTAATCGACGCCGTTGTCGACCTCGAGCACGTCGAGCCGCTCCTTGATGAGCCGGATCGCCGGCAGGAAGTCGACGCGCTTCAAGCCGCCCTTGTAGAGGTCGTCCGGCGCGTAGTTCGAAGTCATGCAGTACACGACGCCGAGGTCCATGGTGCGCTCGAGCAGCCGACCGAGAATCATGGCGTCGGCGACGTCGTTGACGTGCATCTCGTCGAAGCAGACGAGGCGCCAGCGCCGCGCGATGCGCTCGGCGACCCTGTCGAGCGGGTTCGACTGGCTCTTGAGCCTGTCGAGCTCCCGGTGCACGTCGCGCATGAAGTGATGGAAATGGACGCGGTACTTGCGGACGAGCGGCACGCAGCCGTAGAACGCGTCCATCAGGAAGCTCTTGCCGCGTCCCACCCCGCCCCAGAGGTAAACGCCGCGCGGCAGCGGCGGCCGCACGATCAGCCGGTGCAGCCGCGTGCGCCGGCGCGCCTTGTACGCGCACCACTCTTCGTAGAGCCGCTGCAGCCGCTCGACCGCGCGCTCCTGCGCCGGATCGGGGACGAAGCCGCGGCGCGCGACGGCGCGGCGGTAAGCAGTGCGGACGTCGGAAGGAGACTCGGCGGCGCCTTCGGGCAGCGCGGTCAAACGCTCCCTCCCCGCGTCGCCGCGCACGGACATTCGTTCGATCGGACCACTCTGATTTCCTCGACTGCCGCGGCGGCCGGCGCCCGGTATGCGCCTCACCGTGCCGCGGCGCGCGCAGCTTAGTGGTTGTGCGGGAGCGGTTCAATCGCGGCGCGCCCGGCCGGGCGGCGCGTACGCACACCGCCCTGCCGCCGGGCTGCTCGGGACCGTACGAGCGGGCGAGGGCCCCGGAATCGAAAACTGCGCCGCGGGATCAGGAACCCGCCGCTTCGAGCTCGAAAGCGATGGCGTCGAGGCCGGCGCGCGCGCACTTCTCGTCGAGCTCGCCCGACGGCGCACCGCTCACCCCGATGCCGCCCAGGATCGCGCCGCCGCCCGCGATCGGGAGCCCGCCGGCGGCGATCATCACACCGTCGACCTTCGGTACCGAATAGGAGCCCTTGAAGCGCCCCTCGAGCTGTGACGTCGGCGCGTTGAAGGACATGGCCGTGTAGGCCTTCTGGCGGCTCACGGTCAACGTGAGATCCATCGCGAGCGTATCGCGCAGCACCACCTGCGGATGGCCGCCGCGGTCCACCACCGTGACTGCGACGTTGACACCTTCCCTGCGGCAGGCCTCGAGCGTCGCGCGCGCGAGCTTGAGCGCGACATCGAGGCTGAGCCGTTGAATCGACACGGTAGGCGGAGCTTCCGCGGATGCGGCAGCGGCCGGGGCGGCCGCGAGCGCGGCGATGACGCCGAGAACCAGTCTCATCGATGCCTCCTCTGCAACTCTGTCATGGGACGGCGATAGCGCGCCGTATCATGGCAACGGCCTCCGGCAGCGGCAAGCGGCAGGCGCTGCACGAACGTGCATCGTGTGCTACCACAGTTCATCAACCCCTTGGCCCTCTCCAAAGTTTCTGCGCAGGAGATGATGTGACCGGTCGGCGCTCCTCGAGCGCCCGCCGTCCATGGGACGTCATGCCGCCACCCGGCGCAGCAAAACACCGGTAGCCGGAACAGAGTCCGCGGACTTCGATACCGCCGAATGCCCGCGGCGCCCCTCGATTGACGACCGCAGGCCGCGGCCGCAGGATAAGCCGGCCGCCGGCCGAATGGCGAATGCTGCGGAGAGGCTGCTCACGCCTCTCTTGGCCGGTGCGACCGTCGAAGCCGTACAGCGGACAAGAACCAGCAACTACGCCACGAGGAGACGCCGTGCAAACAGAGCTCACGCTATTGGTCTGGTCGGTCGCGTTGATGTTCGTTCAGATGCTGGTCGCCGCCTTCGGCGCCAGTCGGCAGCTCGGCCTCGCCGCCGTCGTCGGCAACCGCGAGAAGCTGCCGGAGATCACGGGCTGGGCCGGACGCGCGCAGCGCGCGCACCGCAACATGCTCGAGAACCTGGTCCTGTTCGCTCCGCTCGTGATCGTCGCGGTGCTCGCCGGCCGCACCAACGAAACCACGGCGCTCGGTGCGCAGCTCTTCTTCTGGGCGCGGCTCGTGTACGCGTTCGTGTACGTGATCGGGATTCCGTGGGTGCGCACCGCCGTCTGGGCGGTGTCGGTGCTCGGCATGATCCTGATCTTCTCGCAGCTCGTCTGAGCACGCGACCCGCCGAGAGCTTCGCCCATGTGGCGCCGCGCCGTTCTGGCCCTCATTGCGCTCGTCGCGCTGATCGTCCTGTATCTGCTCTACTGGCCGACCGGCATCGATCCCCAGCCCTGGAATCCGCCGCCAGCGCCGGCGCTCGAAGGCCCGTTCGCGCCGAACGACCGGCTCGCGCACGTCGAGCGCCTCGCCGAGGGCGTCGGCGTCGGTCCGGAGACGATCGCGATCGACGCGGAAGGCCGCATCTACGGCGGCTTCGCGGACGGGCGCATCGTGCGTATCAACGCCGACGGGAGCGGCGCCACCACGTTCGCGCAGACGGGCGGACGGCCGCTGGGGCTCGAATTCGACCCGCGCGGCAACCTGATCGTGGCCGACGCCGACAAGGGGCTGCTCGCCGTGGCGCCGGACGGGAACATCACGGTGCTCGCGACCGAGCACGGGGGCGTGCCGTTCCGCCTGGTCGACGACGTCGCGATCGGCCGCGACGGCACGATCTACTTCACGGACGCGTCGCACAAGTTCTCGCTCGGCGATCTGCTCAACGATTTTCTCGAGCACGGCGCGAACGGCCGGCTCCTCGCCTACGACCCGACCACGCGCGCGACACGGCTGCTGCTCGGCGATCTCTACTTCGCGAACGGCGTCGCGGTCAGCCCCGACCAGACGTTCCTGCTGGTGAACGAGACGAGCAAGTACCGCGTGCGCCGCGTGTGGCTCGCCGGACCGAACCAGGGGCGGAGCGACGTGCTCATCGACAATCTCCCGGGCTTCCCCGACAACATCGCCTACAACGGACGCGATACCTACTGGATCGCGCTCGTGGCGCCGCGCAGTCGCGAGCTCGACGCGCTGCTTCCGCGTCCGCGGCTGCGCGCGATCCTCGCGCGGCTGCCCCAGGCGCTGTGGCCCAAGCCCACGTGCCACGCGTTCGTGCTCGGGATCGACGCGGACGGCAAGGTAGTGCAGAACCTGCAGGACCCGAAGTGCTCGCGCTTCGGCTCCGTCTCCGCCGTCACCGAGCACGCGGGCGCGCTCTACCTCGGCAGCCTCACGGAACCGGCGATCGGGCGGCTGAAGCTCGACTAGACCGCCGCGGGCAGCACGCGGCGCTCGAAGCGCGCGAGCCAGACGCTGAGCGCCGCGCCGGCGGCCGCGGCGGCGAGCAGCACCACGATCGTCGCTTCCCAGCCTCCGCCCCAGGTGACAGCCACGGCGACGAGCGGCGGGCCGCCGAAGATGCCGACGTTGCTCAACTGCACCACCACCCCCTGGAGCGTCGCGACCTCGGCCGCGGAGCCGGCGTACCGCGGGACGCCCGACATCACGGCCGCCGGGATCACGCCGACCACGAGATTGAAGAGCAGCGCGCAGGCATAGCGCGCGGCCGGCGCCACGCCGGGCGCGTAGATCCCCACGGCGATCAGCCCACCGAGCAGGAACGCCGCCGTCATGATGCGGCCGCGCGGTACGCCGCGCTGCGCGAGCCGGGCGCCGTAGAGATTGCCGCCGACGTTCGCGAGCATCATGGCGGCCGCGAGCAGCGATCCCTGCGCGAGCCCCGCGTTCTGTGTCTGCTGCACGTAAGTCGGCACCCACACCACGACACCGTGAAACGAGACCGTGTAGGCGGCGAAGGCGGTGCCGTAGAGCCACGGCGCCGGCTGGCCGAGCGCACGCCGCAGGTCCGCCGCCGTGCGCGGTTGCGCGCGGCGCACGCCCGTATAGTGGCGCCGAAACGCCGCGAGCGCAGCCATACAGGCGAGCGTCGCGCCCGTGAGCAGCACCCACCACCCGCTCCAGCCGACGGCGGCGATCGCGATCGGGCTCAACGCGAGCCCAACGCACACGCCGAACGGAAGGTAAGCGCTCCAGAGCCCGAGCGTGAGG
>DATCLR010000037.1:0-18107 GCA_036563785.1 Burkholderiales bacterium
GTAGAGCACCGCTTCGACCTCGGAAGAGTAGACGTTCTCGCCGCCGGTGATGATCATGTCCTTCATGCGGTCGAGAATGTAGAGATTGCCCTCGGCGTCCAGCCGGCCGATGTCGCCGGTATGAAACCAGCCGTTGCGGAAGGACTTCGCGTTCTGTTCCGGCAGCCCGAGATAGCCCTTGGTGACGTTCGGCCCGCGCACCACGATCTCGCCGCTCTGGCCGACCGGCATGTCGCGGTCCTCGCTGTCGACGATGCGCAGCTCCACGCCGAGCACCGGCTTTCCGACGGAGCGCAGCAGCTCGTCGTTGCCGGTCGCGAGCGCGCGGCGATGCTCCTCGGGCGTGAGCGTACAGAGGATGGGCGAGGTCTCGGTCAGGCCGTATCCCTGCTGCAGGCCGGCGCTCGGAAACTTCTGCGCCGCGCGGCGCACCCACTCGACGGCCATCGGGGCCGATCCGTAGAAGAGGGTGCGCAGGCTGCTCACGTCGAAGCTGTCGAAATCGGGCTCCTTGAGCATCATGATCACCACGGTCGGCGGCAGGTTCGTGAACGTGACGCGGTGATCGTGGATCGACTGCAGCACGCTGCGCCCGGAAACGTCGCCGAGGTAGACGTGCGACCCGCCGACGAGGGTGGTCGCCGTGCCGATCAGATCGGCCGAATGGAACATCGGCGCGGCGTGCAGGTATCGGTCGTCGGGCGAGGTGCGCGTCGCGATCGCGAGCTGGATCGCGTTCGCGATGATGTTCGCGTGGCTGAGCCTTACGCCCTTGCTGCGGCCGGTGGTGCCGCCCGTGTAGAGGAGGATCGCGTCGTCGTCGGGCTGCGCCTCGTGCCGCGGCAGCGCCGGCGCCCGGGCGAGAAGCGGCTCGTAAGCCGGGGCGCCCGCGGGGGCGGCGCCGAGATGCAGTACGCGCCCGCGCCAGGGGGCGAGCGCCTCGTGCTCGAGCAGCGGCAGGAAGCGGTCTTCGACCACGACCAGCCCGCACTGCGCGTCCTCGAGGATGTGGCGGATCTCGGGCGCCGCGAGCCGGTAGTTGATCGGCACCGGCACCGCGCCGAGCCAGTAGCCGGCGTTGAGGAGCTCGGCGTGCCGGAACGAGTTGCGGCTGATGATGGCGAAGCGCTCGCCGCGCCCCACGCCGAGCCCCGAGAGCATGCCCGCGGCGCGGGCGATGCGCGCCGCGTACTGCGACCAGGTGAGGTTTCCTTCGGCGTCGACGATCGCCGGCCGATCGGCATAGAGCGCCGCCGCGCGCGCGACGATGCCCGACATCGTAAGTCCGTTCCAGCCTTGCATCGCGTTTGCAACCCCGAAATGCGAAATGGCATGAGGCTACCCGCTAACCGAGGCGCAAGGCAAATGCCCTCACGCCTCGTGCGTGTGCGGCTGGCGGTCCGCCGGCGGCGGGTGCGCGTGCCACCACGCGGCGATCTCGTTCTCGGTCCAGGGATGCGCCGCCATCACTTCGGCGAGCACGGCGCGCATGGCGAGCGCGCTGGCCGGCCGTTCGTCCGGATCCTTGGCGACGCAGCGGTAGAGCAGCTCGTCCAGCGCCTCGGGCACCGGGTGCGGCGCGAACGCCGAGGCGCGCGGCGGAGGCGTGTGCAGGATCTGGTACGTGAGGTCGTGGTCGTTGACGCTCTCGAACAGGCGCCGTCCGGTGAGCAGATAGAAGCCGACCGCGCCGACCGCGTAGATGTCGGCGTGCACGCCGGCGTTCGCCGGGTCGCGAATGCGCTCGGGCGACATGTAGAGCGGCGTGCCGAGCACGCGCAGCGGATTCGTGAGATCGCGCGTGTCCTCGCCGTCGAGGCTCTTCACGAGGCCGAAGTCGAGCACCTTGACGGTCTCGCCGGCGCTTCCGTTGCGGCACACCATGATGTTCTGCGGCTTGATGTCGCGGTGCACGAGCCCCTGCGCGTGCGCGTCCGCGAGCGAGGCGCACACCTGATCGAGCAGGTAGGCCGCGCGCGCGGCCGGGAGCGGCCCGCTCTTCTCGACGAGCTCCGCGAGCGAGTATCCGTGCAGATACTCCATGGCGTAATAGAAGGTGCCGTGCGGCCCGTCGCCGTAGTCGTAGATCGCGATCGTGTTCGGATGGTTCAGCCGCGCCGCCGCCTGCACTTCGCGTTCGAAGCGCGCGTGCATCTCGTCGGTCGAGGCGAGCGGCTTCAGGATCTTCACCGCGGCCGGCCGGCGCAGATAGCGGTGGCGCGCCAGGTACACGTCGCTGATCGCGCCTTCGCCGATCCGGCGCAGCAGCCGGTACGGTCCGACGCGACCGGCGCCGTGCGGGAACCAGCGCGCGAGCACGTGGCGCGGCAGGACCAGGCTCGCGGCGAGCACGAGCATGAGCACGAGCACGCCGGCGATGCCGATGTGGAGGTAGCGCATCGGGAGGTAGCTCTCGTCCGCGCTCACTTCGGCGGCCACCCCCATGTCGTACTCCCGCAGCCACCGCCAGGCGCCGACCACGGGCCGCCCGAGATAGTTTCGGTAGGGCTCGAGCAGCACGCCCCGCGTGGTGCCGTTGCCATGGCGCCCGTTGAGCGCCGCCTGCGCGAGCGCGGTGAGCCGCGGAGCCGCGTCGTCGAGGGAGGCGGGCTCGTGCAGGCGCAGCGCGAGCACCGTGGACGTTACGCCGTTGTTTCCGTAGAGCCCGAGCCGGCGCGCCTCCTCGGCGTAGCGGCTCTCCGTGAGCAGGCGCGCCGACGCGTCGAACGCGTACACCTCGCCGTCGTGCTCCGGCCAGGCCGCGCGGAAGATGCGTGCGAACTGCTGATCCGCACGGAAGCCGAGCCCGAGCGTCGCGATCACGACGTCGTCGCGGCCGCGCACCGGCGTCTCGACCCAGAACATCGGATGCTCGAAGGGCGCGTTGAGCTGCATCACGCGCTCGCGGTCGAAGTACGGCGGCACGAACACGGGCTCCCCGGCGAAGACGGGCTCGAGCCGCGCGCGGACGTCGGGCGCGATCCGGTGCCCGATGTAGCCGCGAAACGGCGAAATCAGGATCGTGCCGCTCGGGTCGATGACGTGCGTCGCGATCGGCCGGCCGACCGGGTTTTCGCGCAGGAGCAGCCGGCGCAGCTCCATGTGCGCCGCGCGGTTCGCGTCCGTGTGCGGGCCGGTCGCGAGCAGCCGCTCGACCTGCGTGCGCACCGCGGGCTGCGCGGCGAGCCGCGACGCCTCCACGTGCAGCTCCTCGACCCAGACGTCGAGAGCGTTCACGGCGACGTCGAGCATCGCCTGCAGATTCTGCGTGCGCAGGTCGAGCATCGACGCGTGCAGCCGCTGGTAAGACCACGCGCCGACGGCGAACACGACGAGGAGCAGTGCGAGCGCGACGAGGCGCACCAGCTGCCAGTTCGCTCCCGGCGGTGCCTGTGGTGTCGTGCGCCTCATGGGGGAACTCGGTTGCGTGGATGGCGGTCGGCGCACGTGCGTGTCTCTCGCCTCAGCGGGGGAGGCAGCGGTCGAGGAGCTCCAAGGCGAAGCGCACCCCGAAGCCGGTCACGTCGGTCGGAACGTCCGCGAGCCCGCCCTTGTTGTTCGCGGCGGCGAGATCGACGTGCACCCAGGCGGTGTTCTTCGGCACGAAGCGCTCGAGGAACAGTCCCGCAAGGATCTGATCCGCCTCGCTCTCGATCGTGCACTGCTTGATGTCGGCCACGTCGCTCTTGAGGAGCTCCCGGTAGTCGTCCGGCAGCGGAAACGGCCACACGCGCTCGCCGCTCGCTTCGCCCGCCTCGATGAGCGGCGCGATCCACTCGCGGCGATTGGTGAGCACGCCGCTCATGCGCGTGCCGAGCGCGCCGATGCACGCGCCCGTGAGCGTCGCGAAATCGACGATGAGGCGCGGCTTCCCGCGTCCCGCGAGGTGCAGCGCATCCGCAAGGATCATGCGTCCTTCGGCATCGGTGTGGACGATCTCGATGGTGGTGCCGTCGGCGGCGGTGACGACTTCGTTCGGGCGATACGCTTTGGGGCCGATGTGATTTTGGGCCAAGGCGAGCCAGCAATCCACGGGGAAATCGACCTCGAGCTCGGCGAGGGCGAGCAGTGTGCCGAGCGCGACCGCGCTCCCCGCCATGTCCGCGTGCATGCCGTGCATGTGCTTTGCGCTCTTCAGATTGACGCCGCCGGTATCGAAGCAGATGCCCTTGCCGACGAGCGCGAGCGGGGCGGCGGCGCGCCCGCGCCGGGGCCGGTAGCTGAGCCGGAGGATGCCGGCATCGGGGTCCGGGCTGCCCCGCGCCACGGCGAGGAACGCGCCGGCGCGCAGACGTTCGAGCGCCTTGAGGTCGAAGAACTCGCTGCGCCAGCGCCGCGCGCGGGCGAGCGCCTCCGCGCGGCGCCGGTACGCGGCGGGCGTGAGCATGTTGGGCGGCAGCGCCGTCAGGTAGCGCGCGAGGTTGTTGCCGTGCGCGGCCGCGACGGCGCGTGCGCGCCGCGCGGCGGGGAGCGCACCAAAGATGTGCACCTCGGCGAGCGCCCGGCGCTCGTCGTCCCCGTTCTTGAAGCTCGGCATCGCGCCATCAGCCGCGAGCGCCGCGGCGAGCAGCGCTTCGAGCATCGCCGCAGCCGCTTCTTCGGCGTGGCCGCTCACCGCAAGCGCGACGTTTTCGGAACGCTGTTCCAATAGTGCAGCGATCATGCGGCGCGCGAGCGTGCGCCGCTCGAACGCGCTCGCCGTCTCGCGGATACCGGCGATCGCCAGGCGCGTGCCGCGCGCGTTCGGCAGATCGAGCACGAACGGCTTCGCGTCGCCGAGCGTATAGCCGGCGCGGCGCAAGCGCGCGGCGATCACCCGCCCGTGCGGCACGGCCGCGAGCGCGGACGCGTCGGCGGGGAGCGCGAGCGCGACCGCCGTGTGCGCCTCGAGCTCGCGCTCGCCGATCGTGCGCGGCGCGTGCCGAATGCGCGGCGTGCGCAGCGGCGGAAAGCTCTCGTCAACCATGCGAATGCGTAGCCGGTTTGGTGTATTAACAGCCTTGATTTATTGCATTAAAGAAACGATGATACCCCGCGCACGCGGGGCGGGGTCGGACCGAAAATCGAACCGAACTCGTGCGAAGCAAGATTAGAACACGGGAAGACGGATGAACGCTGCGGATCAGAAACGCCTGTTGCGCGAGATGATATTCTTCCGGCGCTTCGAGGAGCGCGCCTACGAAGCCTACATGGAGCACAAGATCGGCGGCTTCCTCCACTTATATATAGGCCAGGAGGCGGTCGCGACCGGGGTGCTCGAGATGGCGCGTCGCGGCCACGACTACGTCATCACCGGCTACCGCGATCACGTGCACGCGATGAAGGCGGGCGCGCCGCCGCGCGAAGTGATGGCGGAGCTCTACGGCAAGGAGACCGGTTCCTCGCGCGGGCGCGGCGGCTCGATGCACATCTTCGATCCGACGGTGAAGTTCATGGGCGGCTACGCGCTGGTGGGCCAGCCGTTCCCGCTCGCCGCAGGGCTCGCGCTCGCCTGCAAGTACAAGAAGACCGACCAGATCGCGATCTGCTTCCTCGGCGACGGCGCGAACAACCAGGGCACGTTCCACGAAACCATGAACATGGCCTCGCTGTGGAAGCTCCCGGTGCTGTTCGTGTGCGAGAACAACCTCTACGCGATCGGCACCCGCATCGACCGCTCGACCGCCGTCGTCGACCAGTACAAGCGCGTGCACTGCTACAACATCCCGTCGAGCCAGCACGACGGCCAGGACATCGAGATCGTGATGGAGTCGGCGAAGCAGGCGATCGACCACGTACGCAGCGGCAAGGGGCCGTACTTCCTCGAATACCTCACCTACCGGCTGCGCGGCCACTCGATGTCCGACAAGACCGCCCTCTACCGCACCAAGGAAGAGGAGCAGAAGTGGGCGCAGCGCGATCCGATCCTCGTCTACTCCGAGAAGCTCAAGAAGCGGGGCGTGATCACCGACGAGGAGATCCAGGCGATGGAGCGCGAGATCCAGGACGAGATCGAGAACGACGTCGTGAAGTTCGCCGAGGAGAGCCCGCCGCCGCGGGTCGAGGATCTCACCAAGTACGTGCTCGACGACAACCCCGATCCGCGCTGGATCGGACCGCTGCAGAATACCTATAACTGAATAACCGAGCCGCGCGCCCACGCACGCGGCTGCGCAAGCAGGAAGGACTTACCATGGCGGAACTGTATTACTGGGAGGCGATCCGACGCGCGCACGACGAGGAGCTCGCGAACGATCCCAACGTTATCGTAATGGGCGAGGACGTCGGCCTCGTCGGCGGCACTTACAAGGCGACGCAGGGGCTCTATCAGAAGTACGGCGAGCACCGCGTCATCGACACCCCGATCTCCGAGAACTCTTTCACCGGCATCGGCATCGGCGCGGCCATGGCCGGCCTGCGGCCGGTGGTCGAGATCATGTCGATCAACTTCGCGCTGCTCGCGCTCGACACGCTGATCAACGCCGCCGCCAAGATCCGCTACATGTCGGGCGGCCGCGTGTCCGTGCCGTTCGTCATGCGCACCCCGGGCGGCACGGCGCACCAGCTCGCGGCGCAGCACTCCGCGCGCCTCGCGCGGCTCTTCATGAGCACCTCGGGTCTGCGCGTCGTCACCCCGCGCGGGCCGTTCGACGCGTGCGGCATGCTGAAGTCCGCGATCCGCTGCAACGACCCGGTGATCTTCATCGAGCACGAGCGCATGTACAACATGCGCGAGGAGGTGCCGGATCACGAGTACTTCCGTCCGCTCGAAGGGGCGGAGATCGTGCGCCGCGGCACGGACATCACCCTGATCGGCTACAACTACAGCCTGCACCTCTGCCTCGAGGCTGCGAAGCGGCTCGAGAAGGACGGCATCAGCGCCGAGGTGATCGACCTGCGGTCGCTCAAGCCGATCGACCGCGAGACCATCCGCCGCTCGGTCGAGAAGACGCACCGCGTGCTCGTGGCCGAGGAGGACGAGGCGCCGGTCGGCGTCGGCTCCGAGATCATGGCGACCGTGATCGAGGAGTGCTTCTTCGCGCTCGACGCGCAGCCGGTCCGCGTGCACGCGGCCGACGTGCCCGTGCCGTACGCGGCGAACCTCGAGAAGGCCGCGATCCCGGACGTCGACGACGTGTACCGCGGCGCGCTCAAGGTAATGGGACGCATCTAGTGCACGGAGCCGCGGGAGGTCGGGAGATGGCGCAGCGATCCCTACCCGGCTTCCCGGCCTTCCGATCTTCGCGAGAGGCGTGAGCACGCGGAGATCGGCCGATCGTGACGTGATGCACCGGCGTACGCGCGACCTGCCGATCTCCCGCCCAAGGAGTTCCAGATGGCCGAACCCTACGTAATCAAGATGCCCAAGCTCTCGGACACCATGACCGAGGGCACCGTCGTCACCTGGGAGAAGAAGCCGGGCGACAAGATCACGCGCGGCACCGTCATTGCCACGGTCGAGACCGACAAGGCGATCATGGACGTCGAGGTGTTCCGCGAAGGCTACCTGTCGGGACCGCTCGCGCCAGTGAACAGCGTGGTGCCCGTGGGGCATCCGATCGCCTATCTCGTCGCGACCAGGGAGGAAGTGAAGGAGGGCGAAGCGCCTCCCGAGGCGGCGCCGAAGCGGGAGCCGGAGCCGGCGGAGGCGACCGCCGAAGTGCAGCGCTTCGAGCCCTACGGCACGCCGAAGCCGAAGACGCACATTCCGGCGATGCCGCTCGGCGCGAGCCCCGCGCCGCGGCCGCGGCAGGGCAAGGCGACGCCGTACGCGCGCCAGCTCGCCGGCGCCCACGGCATCGACATCAACAGCATCATCGGGAGCGGTCCGGGCGGCGTGATCGTCGCCGCGGACGTGCTCGCCCCGCGCACGCCGCCGGGGATGGCGCGGCGCATCTACCAGGTGCCGGGCGTCGGCCGGCCGATGGACGCGATGGAGAAAGCCATCGCGCACAACATGGAGTACGCGGTGTCGATGCCGCTCTTCCACGTGACGGTCGACATCAACCCCGACCGGCTGATCGCGCTGTCGAAGAAGGAAGGCTATTCGCTCACGGTGACGCTCGCGAAGGCGGCGGGCCACGCGATCCGCAAGTTCCCGAAGGTCAACGCCGTCTACCAGCACGAGGACCGCATCGTCGAGCGCGAGCAGATCGACATCGGGCTCGCGGTCGAGACCGAAGGCATGGGCCTCGTCGTGCCGGTGCTGCGCGACGTGATGGGCAAGTCGCTCAAGCAGCTCAACGAGGAGTGGAAGGATCTCGTCGCCCGCGCCCGCGTGAAGCGGCTGAAGCCGCAGGAGTACTCGAATCCCACGTTTTCGATCTCGAACATGGGCATGCTCGGCGTCACGCACTTCGACGCGCTGCCGTCGCCGGGCACGTCCGCGATCTTCGCGATCGCGACGCGCGGGCCGAACGGGATGATGCCGGTCACGATCACCGCCGATCACCGCATCATCAACGGCGCCGACGCCGCGAAGTTCCTGAACTACTTCAAGCACCTCGTCGAGAACCCGGAACCCTGGTTCGGGGGCGGCGAGCCGGCGGCCGCCGGCGGCGCGGCGCCCGGCATCGCCCCGGGCAAGTGGGACTACGACGTGGTCGTGATCGGCGCTGGCCCCGGCGGCGAGGACTGCGCGCGCGAGCTCGCGGGGCACGGCAAGAAGGTGCTCCTCGTGAACGATGCGCCGCTGCCGGGCGGCGAGTGCCTGTGGCGCGGCTGCATTCCCTCGAAGGCGTGGCGCGTCGGCGCCGACCGCATCCGCGACCGTGCGCACGATGCTATGCTCGGAGTGCTCGGCACCAACCGCCCGCGGCTCGACTTCAAGGCGCTCGAGAAGCACCGCCGCGGCGTGCTCCAGGCGCGCGGCGAGATGGCGCTGCAGACCGACAAGGGCATGCGCATCGAGTTCCGCCAGGGCTTCGCGCGCTTCGACGGCCCGAACAGCATCGTCATCGACACGAGCGGCAACACCAAGGATCCGTTCGCGCGCCCGAAGCCGGGCAGCGGCAAGAAGACCGAGCGCGTCACCTTCGGCGCCTGCGTGATCGCGACCGGCGCGCCGCCGTTCGTGCCGCCGATTCCGGGCGCCGATTCGAACGGCGTGCTCACGTCTGACACGGTGTGGAACCTGAAGGCTCCGCCGAAGCGCCTCGGCATCATCGGCGCCGGCGCGATCGGCCTCGAGATGGCGCAGATCTTCGCGGACTTCGGCACGCAGGTGACGGTCGTCGAGATGCAGGACCGCGTGCTGCCCGAGATGGATCCCGAGATCTCGAAGAACCTGGCCGAGCTCCTCAAGAAGCAGAAGAACCTGAACGTCGTGGTGTCGGCCAAGGTCACGAAGATCGCGGGCAAGGCCGGCGCGATGACGCTTTCCTACACGAACGGCGGCGGCAAGAGCGCGAGCTTCAAGTGCGACTACGTGCTGGTCGCGACCGGCAAGCGCCCCGTGCTCGAGCCGCTCGCGCTCGACAAGGCGGGCGTCGCCACCGAGCGCGGCGTGATCAAGGTCGACAGGCAGTGCCGCACCAGCGTCCCCCACATCTACGCCGTCGGCGACGTGAACGGCGGGCTCATGCTCGCGCACACCGCGGCGACCCAGGGCCGGGTCGCGGCGAGCGCCATCCTCGGCGAGACCGCCGCCTACGATCAGGACAAGGACTGCGGCGTGATCTTCACGCGCCCGCAGGCGGCGTTCGTGGGCTTGACGGTCGAGCAGGCGAAAGCCAGGGGCATCGACGCCGTCGAGGTGAAGATGCCGATGAACATCGACGCGAAGGCGATGATGACCGGCGAGACCGACGGCTTCATCAAGCTCGTCGCCGACAAGAACAGCCAGCGCATCGTCGGCGTCCACTTCCTCGCCGACCACGCCGACACGCTGATCGGCGAGGCCGTGATGATGGTCGCGGGCGACATGACCCTCACCCAGGTTGCCAACGCCATCCACCCCCACCCGACCCAGACCGAGCTCTTCGGCGAAATGGCCCGGCGCCTGCTCGCGCGCCTGCGGCGCTCGGCGAAGGTGGCCGCCAGGTAACGCGCTCTGCGTTACTTGGCGGCCACCTAGTATCCGGTTCTGCGCGTGCCCGTGCGCGGCATTTCGAAGTCCCAACCGGTTTTCGGTTGAAGATCGTTATCTATGACGACGGGTGGTGTGTACCTCTGGAACTCCCGTGCGGAGGCGGAAGCGACGTTTACGGACTCCTGGCGTGCGTTCGTTCGGGAGAAGTACGGCACGGATCCTGCGGTGACCTACTTCGAAAATCCGGTGACCGTGGACAACATCGCGCAGCAGATAGTTGCCGACGAGTAGGGCGCAGCCTGAGTGCATGTTGGGGGCGGGTCAGTGCGGCGCAACCCGCCCTGCATCATTTGCCAACATGCGGCGCAATGGCTTTGGATTATGCGCTCTACCCGCCGGTTCACCCCCAAAGGTCCACGTCCTGGACGCGCAACTCCACGACACGCAAACCGCTCCGTACATCAAGCAGCCATCGGTCTTTGCACAATGGCCAAACGCATTAAGAGCAGCGCGTCGTCGAACTTCAAGGTTGGAACGAGCAGATAAGTGGCGTCAGACGGGGCATAATGGGCGAGCCGAAACCGTATGGCTCATGACATGGCTATGGAGGGCTCGAGCATGAAGCGCGTGCTGTTTGTCGGCCAAGAGCCGGAAACTGTCGATTTCTCGGATCCCTCGCTGCCGCCCGGACTCGACGCCGAGAAGATCCGTGCCGGAATTGCGGTCGGGATGAAGCAAATGGCGGAGCGCGGGTGGCAGGCGGATCTGTGCCTGGTCCACCCGGATGAGTCCGCGAGTATCGCTCTTGAACGCGATCTTGCGGCAGCGACCTACGATTGCGTCGTGATAGGGGGTGGAATTCGTATTCCCCCGAAAAGCTTGCTGCTTTTCGAGACCCTGGTGAACACGGTGCATAAGTCGGCTCCGGGCGCCTTCATCGCTTTCAATACGAAGCCCGAAGACACCGCTGCCGCTGCGGCTCGGTGGATAGGAGGTGATTGAGACCGCTTCTCGCGTAGCTGAATGAGTGCGGTTCAATTCTGAACCGCAGCAGACTAAGAGCATAACAACCAGCTGGAGCCGACGCGGTCGCCGTTCCGATAGCTCGGGCAGCTTCCGTGCCGGATTGCGTGTCTCCTTCGGCTTCTCGCCATGGCGGATTCGAGATTTCTCGGCCGCCTGTTAGTGCTCGAACTTGATCGTCATCCCCGGCAGTTCGATCCCCTCGAGCTCTGCGCCCCAGGTTTCACCGACCGAGATCGGCGGCGCGGCGGTAAGCGTACCCGTCGTCACGATCTCGCCTGCCCGGATCGGCTGCGCCCACGGCTGATTGGCGATCACGGCCATGAGGTGCGCGATGGCACGCAGCGGGCTGCCGAGCACGTTCGCGCCCGTGCCCGTCTCGCGGACTTCGCCGTTGCAGTTCAGGGCTACCGAGAAGCGTTCCAGCTTCGCGGTGAGATCGGGCCCGAGCCGTGAGGTCTCCCGCGGCTCGCCGATCAAAAGTGCCGCGTGCAGCACCTGATCCGCCACGGCGTCGGCGACCTTGAACTTCCAGCCGGGGAAGCGCGACTGCACGATCTCGAAGCCGAAGGCGATCCAGTCGATACAGTCGAGGATCGCGGCGGGGTCCTCCGTGACCGGCGGCGCGGCACGGAAGTGCACCACGATCTCGGGTTCGATCTTAGGTTCGAGGAACCGGCCGATCGGAAGCACGGCGCGGCCGTCCGGGCAGTGCCTCACGGTGCTCTCGTAGACGTATGCCCAGACGGGCTCGCTGAGGCCGACGGCCGACCAGATCTTCTCGTTCGTGAAGCCGATCTTGCGCCCGACGGGAACCGCGCCTTCGGCGACCCGGGCCTCGTGCACGCGCCGCGCGACGTCGTAGCCGTCGGAAACCGTGAAATCGGAAAAGCGCGAGGTCGGCGGCGACAGCGCCGCGGCGCTGTCCTGGGCGGTCGTGATCTCGTGTGCGAGCGATTCGATGTCGAAGGCCGGCATGACGTTATCCTGGTTGGAAGTCGAAGCGGATTTTACGTGACGACGCCGAACGCCGCTCGGTAAGCCCGAGCAGGTTCGGATCGCCGAAGGGAGCAGGGCAGGGCTACTGTGCGGCTGCGGCGGTCTCGGGCCAGCCGCCGCCGAGCGCGCGGAAGAGGTCCGCGATCGCCGCGCGCTGCGCGCGCAGCGCGTCGCTGCGGCTGAGCTCGGCGGCGAGGAGGCTGCGCTCGGCGTCGAGCACGTCGAGCTGGCTCGCGATGCCGTTCTCGTAGCGCCGGCGCGCGAGCCGAAGCGTCTCGCGCAGCGCCGCGACCCGGGCGTTCTCGGTCTCGAAGCGCTCGCGCGCCTTGGCCTGCGCGACGAGGGCGTCGCGCACTTCCTTGAACGCGTTCTGGATCGCCGCCTGATAGGCCGCGAGCGCCTGGCGCTGCCGTGCGTTCGCGGCCTCGACGCCGGCGCGCAGACGGCCGCCGGCCCAGATCGGCTGGGTCAGCGTCGCGGCGACCTGCCAGAAGCCGGCCGGGCCGGTGAAGAGATCGTCGAGCACCGTGCTCTCGCTGCCGAGGGCGCCCGTTAGCGAGATCGACGGGAAGTAGGCGGCGCGCGCAATGCCGATTTCCGCGTTCGCCGCGATCAGCCGCTGCTCGGCCTCGACGAGGTCGGGGCGGCGGAGCAGCAACTCCGAGGGGAGCCCCGCGGGGACGATGAGCTGCGTGATCTCCGCGGCGGGTTCCGCGGCTGGCGCGGCCGCGACGATGCGCTCCTCGTAGATCGCGCGCGGACTCTTGCCGAGGAGCACCGCGAGCGCGTGCTCCTGCTGAGCGCGCGCGTTCTCGAGCACCGGGAGCTGCGCCTGCGCCGCGAGCGCTTCCGCCTGGAGCTGGCGGTAGTCGAACTCGGAGATGACGCCGTTCCTGAAGTGCCGCTCCTGCAGCACCAGCGCCTCCTGGCGCGCGGCGAGCGAGCGCCGGGTGGTGGCGAGCTGCTCGTCGAGAGCGCGCAGCCCGTAGTAGGTCTGCACCACGGCCGCCGCGAGCGCGTTGCGGACCGTCTGCTGTGCCGCCTCGGTGGCGAGCAGCTGGGCACGCGCAGCCGCCGTCGCATCGCGCAGCCGCCCCCAGAGATCGAGCTCGTAGGAGATGCTGACCGCGGCAAGGTAAGTGTCGACCTCGCGCGAGGCGCCCGGCGGAAGCGACACGCCGGGCGCACGCTCGGACACGCGGGCGCGGCCGCGCTCGACCGTTGCGCCGACCGTGGGGAACTGCTCGCCCCGTACGATGCCGAGGAGCGCACGCGCCTCGTCGACGCGCGCGACCGCGAGCTGCAGATCGGCGTTGCCGGCAAGCGCTTCCTCGACCAGGCGATCGAGCGTCGCGTCGCCGTAGATCTTCCACCACTCGGCGCCGGCCGCCGCGGCACTCGCGCCCGCGATGTTCCAGGCCTCCGGCAGCGCGACCTCCGGGCGCTCGTAGTCGGGCGCGAGGCTGACGCAGGCCGTGAGGAGGAGCGCCGCGCCGAAGGCGACTCCGCGCGAGAAGAAGGGAACCGCGCTTCGCTTCGTCACGACGCCTCCTCGCTCGGGTGCGGGGCGATGTGCGGGTGGTGCACCGTCGCGTGCTCGCGCAGGCGCTTGCGCTCGACCTCCGCGCGCAGCTCCTCGGTCGAGCGTTGCTCCTTCAGGCGGCGGTCGGTGAGCAGCTTGAAGAAGAGCGGCACGAAGAAGATCGCGAGGAAGGTCGCCGCGAGCATGCCGCCCATGACGCCGGTGCCGACCGACTGGCGCGCGGCGGCGCCCGCACCGGTCGAGATTGCGAGCGGGAGCACGCCGAGGATGAACGCGAGCGAGGTCATGAGGATCGGCCGGAAGCGCAGCCGCGCGGCCTCGAGCGCCGCAGCCGAGGCGCTCATGCCCTCGTTGTACTTGAGAAGCGCGTACTCGACGATCAGGATCGCGTTCTTCGCGGCGAGACCGAGCAGCGTCACGAGGCCGATCTGGAAATACACGTCGTTCGTGAACCCGCGCAGCCACACGGCCGCGAGCGCGCCGAACGTGCCGAAAGGCAGCGCCATCAGCACCGTGAGCGGCAGCGACCACTTCTCGTACTGCGCGGCGAGGATCAGGAACACCATGATCACGGCGAGGCCGAGCGCGATCACGGAGGTGCCGCCGGCGCGCTTCTCCTGGTACGACGCGCCGCCCCAGTCGAACGTGAAATCGGACGGCAGCGTCTCGCGTGCGATGCGCTCGACCGCCGCGATCGCCTGGCCCGAGGACACGCCGGGCGCGCCCTGGCCGAACATCTTCACGGCGGGCAGGTTGTTGAACCGGTCGAGCGAATCGGGGCCGGAGCTGTAGCGCACGTCGGCGAGCGACTCGAGCGGGATCATCGCGCCCGTGGGCGAGCGCACGTAGATGTCGCCGACCGCGTCCGGGCGCTTGCGGTAGCTCGGCTCGGCCGCCATCAGTACCTGCCAGGTGCGGCCGTACTTGTTGAAGTCGTTGACGTAGTAGTTGCCGAGCGTCGCCGCGAGCGCGCCGTAGACTTCGCTGAGCGGCACCCCGAGCGCCGCCGCGCGCTCGCGATCGACGTCCACGGAGAGCTGCGGGACCGTCGGCCGCCAGAGCGTCTGCACGCCCGCGAGCATCGGGTCGGCGTTCAGGCGCTCGAGAAACTGGCCCATGACCTCGGCCATGCGCGCCGGGCCGCCGTCGCCGCGCTGCTGCAGGTACAGCTCGAAGCCGCCGGCCGTGCCGATGCCGAAGATCGGCGGCGGGTTGAACGCGAGCACGAGGCCTTCCTTGATGTGCGCGGTCTTCATGAAGAGCTCGCCGATGAGCTCCGTCGTGGTGACGTCGCGCTCGTCCCAGTGGGTCTGCGTCACGAAGATCGTGGCGGCGTTGTTGCGGAACCCGCCGCCGAGCAGATCGAAGCCGGTGAACGCGACCGCGTCCTGGTTGTTCGGGTTCGAGCGGATCGCCTCGAGGACCTGGTTCACCACGCGGTCGGTGCGCTCGAGCGTGGCGCCGTCCGGCAGGACCACGGCGGCGATGTAGAAGCCCTGATCCTCGTCGGGGACGAGGCTGCCCGGCGTGAGCCGCCAGAGTCCGGCGGCGAGCAGCACCATGAGCCCGTAGAGCACGATGGCGATGCCGCCGCGGCGGATCATCCAGGCGACGCCGTCGGCGTAGCGGCCCGTCATGCGCCGGAACCAGTCGTTGAACCAGGCGAAGAAGCGGCCTTCCTGCTTGTGCTCGTGCTTCAGGATCAGCACGCAGAGCGAGGGCGTCAGCGTGAGTGCGACGATGCCCGAGATCACGACCGCGATCGAGATCGTCACCGCGAACTGGCGGTAGAGCTCGCCCGTGAGGCCGCCGAGGAACGCGATCGGCACGAACACGGCGCAGAGCACGAGCACGATCGCGACCACCGGCCCGCTCACCTCCTGCATCGCTTTGACCGCGGCGTCGCGCGCCGAGGCGCGCTCCTCGCGCATGATGCGCTCGACGTTCTCGAGCACGATGATGGCGTCGTCGACCACGATGCCGATCGAGAGCACGAGCCCGAAGAGCGTGAGCGTGTTGATCGAGTAGCCGAGCACGTAGAGCCCGGCGAACGTGCCGATCAGCGACACCGGCACGGCGGCGAAGGGGATCAGGGTGGCGCGCCAGTTCTGAAGGAACAGGAACACCACGACGAACACGAGCGCCATCGCCTCGACCAGCGTGCGCAGCACCTCGCGGATCGAGACGCGCACGAAGCGGGTGGTGTCGTAGGCGTTCGCGTAGGTGAGGCCTTCGGGGAAGCGCTGCGCGAGCTCGGCGATGGTTCTCTCCACGTTCGCCGCGACCTCGAGCGCGTTGGCGCCGGGCTGCAGGAAGATACCGACGAGCGTCGCCTCGCGGCCGTTGAAGCGGCCGACGAAGTCGTAGTCCTTGGCGCCGAGCTCGACGCGCGCGACGTCCTTGAGCCGCAGCGTCGAGCCGTCGGGGTTCGCGCGCACGATGATGTTCTCGAACTCGCGCACCTCCGAAAGGCGCCCCTTGGTGGTGATCGTGTACACCAGCTCCTGCGGGCCGCCGGCCGGTGCCTGGCCGATCTTGCCGGCCGCGAACTGCGCGTTCTGGTCGTTCAGCGCACGGATGAGATCGCCCGGCGTGAGGCCGAGCTGCGACAGCCTGTCCGGGCGCACCCAGATGCGCATCGCGTAGTCCTTGGCGCCGAAGATCTGCACGTTCGTCGTGCCCGGCACGCGCTTGAGCGCGTCGAGGACGTTCAGCGTGACGTAGTTGCTGGTGTCGACGTCGCTGAAGCGGCCGTCCGGCGAGTAGAAGGCGAACACCTGCAGGAAGGACGAGGAGCCTTTCTCGACGGTGACGCCCTGGCGGCGCACTTCCTCCGGGAGCCGCGGCTCGGCCTGCTTCACGCGGTTGTTGACGTTGAGCGCCGCCTGATCGACGTCGGTGCCGATGTCGAACGTGACCTGGATCTCGAGCACGCCGTTCGACCCGGAGTTCGAGTACATGTAGATCATGTTCTCGACGCCGTTGATCTGGTTCTCGAGCGGCGCGGCGACCGTCTGCTCGAGCACGGTCGCCGAGGCGCCGGGATAGACGGCGCGCACGGTGACGACCGGCGGCGCGATCTCCGGATACTGCGCGACCGGCAGCACGCGGATAGCCGCGAGACCGGCGAGGACGATGAAGCCCGAGACGACGGCCGCGAAAATGGGCCGGTCGATGAAAAAGCGCGAGAACATGCGATGCCTCGTGGTGGTCGGCTGCGGCGCTTCCGTGCGCCGGGCGGCGCCGTCCGGGCCGCGCCCGTCGGCCGATTCGTGTCCTTAGTTCGGTTTCCCCGATGCGCCTTCCGCGGCCAGTGGCCCGGGCGCCTGCGCGGGTGCAGCGGCGGCCTCGGCGACCTGCACCGGCGCGCCCGGGCCGATTTTCATGACGCCGTCGACGATCACCCGCTCGCCGGGCCGGAGCCCGCCCGTGACGAGCCACTGGTCTTCGTGCCAGTCGCCCACCTGGATCGGGCGCGGCTCCGCCTTGCTCTCGCCGTTGACGACGTAGACGAACTTGCCCTGCGGACCTTCGAGCACGGCGCGCTGCGGCACGAGGATCGCTTCGGGGCGGCGCGCGCCTTTGAGTGTGACGCGCACGAACTGCCCGGGGCGCAGCAGGCCGTCGGGATTCGGAAGCTCGGCGCGCGCCTCGCTCGTGCCGGTCTCGCCCGAAATGCGCACGTCGGTGAAGGTGAGCTTTCCGCTGCGCGCGTACTCCGTGCCTTCGGCGAGCCGTACGCTCACTTCGTATTGCCCGTTCTCCGGCAGCACCAGGCGTCCGGCCTGCTGCTCGCGCACGAGCTTGAGCCGCTCGTCGTCCGAGATCCCGAAGAGCACGTGGATCGGGTCGATCTGCGACACGGTGGTGAGCAGCACCTCGGGACCGGTCACGTAGTTGCCCTCGGAGCGCAGGGCGCGCCCCGCGATGCCGGTCACGGGCGCCTCGACGCGAGTATAGGCGAGGTTGAGCCGCGCCTCGGTCAGCCGGGCGCGCGCCGCCTTCACCTCGGCCGCGGCGATCGCCGCGGCCGCCATCGAGTCGTCGTAGTCCTTGCGGCTGATGGCGCGGTCTTCGAGCAGCGGCGTGAGGCGCTCGGCGTCGAGCCGCGCCTTCTCGTAGCGCGCCTCGGCGGCCGCGAGCTCGGCTTCGGCGCGCGCGAGCGCCGCCTGGAACGGTGCGGGATCGATGGTGAAGAGCGACTGGCCCGCACGGACGGCCGCGCCTTCCGGGAAGTTGCGCTTCAGCAGGATGCCCGACACCCGCGCGCGCACTTCGACCTCGCGCGAGCCCGCGGTGCGGCCGGCGTACTCGAAGGTCACCGGGACGTCGCGCGGCGCGACGGTGACGGTGCGCACCTCGGGAGGCGGCATCGCGCCGTGCGCGCCGTTCGGCTGCGATTCGGCGGCGCCGCAGGCGCTCAGGATCGCCGCGGCCGAAACGGCGGCAAGAGCCCGCACGCGTCCGAAAGTAATCTCGCTGATCATGCGTCGTTCCCGGGTAGAGGGGCGCTCCGTTGCTGCTGTATCGAGG
>DATCLR010000050.1:0-6997 GCA_036563785.1 Burkholderiales bacterium
GGTTGAGCACCGCGGCGGCCGAGGCGAGCGCGATGTCCGCGTACCACATCCAGTCGTAGCTTCCCTGCTGCACGAGCGCGACGCCGCCGAGCCAGGCGCCGAAGAAGGCGCCGGTCTGATGCGTGAGGAGCGTGAGGCCGAAGAGCGTCGCGAGATAGCGCGCACCGAAAAGCTTGCCGATGACGCCGGCCGTCGGCGGCACCGTCGCGAGCCACGTGAGCCCGAGGCCGGCGGCGAACAGATAGAACGTGAGCGGCGTCTTCGGCGCGGCCAGATAGGCCGCGATCAGGAGCGCGCGCGAGCCGTACATCCAGAAGAGCACGTACTTGCCGCGCCAGTGCTTCAGGCTCCAGCCGGCGAGCAGGCTGCCGACGATGTTGGCGAGCCCGATGATCGCGAGCGACCAGCCCGCGACCCGGGTCGGGAGCCCGCACAGCTCGACCTCGCCGGGCAGGTGCGTCACCAGGAACGCGATGTGAAAGCCGCAGGTGAAGAAGCCGGCGTGCAGCAGCAGGTAGCTGCGGTCGCGCAGGGCGCCGGCGAGCGCGCGGCGCAGCCCGCCGTCGTGGCTCGTCCCGGTGGGCGCCGCGGTGTGCCCCGCCTGCGCCGGGCGGCTGCGCAGGCCGAGCGCGAGCGGCACGGCCGCGAGCGTGACGACGGCGAGCGACCACATGGCACCGACCCAGCCGAACGCCGAAATGAGCTTGTGCGTGAGCGGCGCGAAGACGAACTGCCCGAACGAGCCGCCGGCATTGATGATCCCCGAAGCCACGCCGCGGCTTTCCGCCGGTACGCGCTGCGCCGTCGCGCCGATCAGCACCGAGAAGCTCGCGGCGCCGGTGCCTGCGGCGGAAAGAATGCCGAGCGAGAGCACCAGGCCCCATTCGGTCGCCATGAGCGGCGTGAGTCCCGTGCCGAGCGCGGCGAGGGCTACACCCGCGACCAGCACGCGCGTGTAGCCGTAGCGGTCGGCGATCGCGCCGGCGACCGGCTGCACCGCGCCCCACACGAACTGCGCCACCGCCATGGCGAAGCTGATGCTCACGATGCCGAGACCGGTCGCCGTATTGAGCGGCGATACGAACAGTCCCATGGACTGCCGCGCGCCCATGGTCACCATGAGCACGGCGGCGGCGAGCAGGGTGATGCCGAGAAACGCGTGGCGCGAGGTCATCGCGGACTCAATTGTCGTCGGGAAGTGCGGGTTTCAGGCGTGCGAGCGCGGCGTCGAGGTGCGCGTGCAGGACCGGCACGAAGTCGCGCCCGAGCGTCTCTTCGAGCTCCGCCTGCGCCGTTTTCCAGTGCGTGCGTGCACGCTCGCGCACGCGCCGCCCGGCGGGCGTCAGCGCCACGAGCCGCAGGCGCGCATCGGCGCCGGCGGTCTCGCGCACCCAGCCGGCGGCGAGCAGCGGCTTCAGGTTGCGCGTCAGCGTGGTGCGGTCCATCTCGAGCCGCCGCGAGAGCGCGCAGAGCGGCTGCGGCTCGGTTCCGAGGTGCGCGAGCAGCGAGTACTGTCCGAGCCTGAGCCCGGGCATGCGGCTCTCGTAGAACGAGGTGATGCGGCGGGCGAGGCGCCGTATCGTCGCGCCGGTGCAGGGGAGCGGCGGCACGGACGCCGCGGGCGCCTCGCGGCGGAGCCCGGCGGCGCGTCTAGGCATGGCGGCGAAATACGTGCATATGCACGCAACCTACCGGAGCCGCGGGAGAAGCGCAAGTACGAACGGCGAAGCGTGCGCGGCGGCTACGCGCAGTCCGGTTCGCCGGCGGGCGGCGCGGGCTGGGGATCGAAGCCGAAGCGGCGGGGCACGTCCGCGCGGCGGATCGGCGCGATGCGCAGGCGCTGCCCGCAGAGCGACGCCTCGATCGCTTCGCCGTTCGCCACGGCGAGGAGCGCAGTGTCGAGATCGGCGCCCGGCGGCGGCGCGAGGCGTTCGAGCACGCCGGGCAGATCGCGATCGTTGATCACGCCGATACCGAGCTCGGTCTCGAGGAGGAGGTGATTGTGGTCGTCGAGATAGAGCCCGCGGAGCGCCCCGGCCACGGCACCCGTGTGCGCCACGAAGCCGGCGGCGCGGTCGTCGAGGCGATAGACGAGCGGGGTGTACTCGAGCGTCACGAAGACCCGCTGCGGCCCGTTCTGCACGTACCAGCGGCCGCGCTCGTCCGCCAGGTAGTTGCGGCCGAAGAAGGCGCCGATGGCCGGGTGTGTGGCCCGCTCGAAGCCGCCGTCGCTCTCCTTGATGAGCCATTCGCCCCGCTGGTCGAGGCGCAGCCAGCCGTAGACCGCCGACACATTGGGCCAGCGGCGCATCGCGCGCAGCACCACTTCGTCCATTCCGGAAAGCTCCGATCGCGGGCATTCGCCCGGCGTTATTGTGCGCCGCCGGGCGCGCGCGGGCCAATCCGCCCGGGACTGCGGCGGCGCGCCGCGCGGCGCTATACTTGACCGGCCCTCAACATTTCGCGGAGGTCCCATGAGCGCCGTTCCCCAGTCCGATCAGCCCGTGCTGCTGCGCTCCGACCGCGACGGCATCGCCTGGCTCACGATGAACCGGCCGCAGCAGATGAACCTGCTCACGAGCGAGATGCTCGACGCCCTCCAGGCGGCGTTCGACGCGATCGCCGCGGATCCCGCGGTGCGGGTGGTGGTGCTCGCGGGGGCGGGCAAGGGCTTCTGCGCGGGGCACGACCTCAAGGAGATCCGCGCGCTCGGGGAGCAGCCGAAGATTCGGGCGCTGTTCGACAAGTGCAGCCGCATGATGATGACGATCCCCAAGCTGCCGCAGCCCGTGATCGCGCGCGTGCACGGCGCGGCGGCGGCGGCCGGCTGCCAGCTGGTGGCACAATGCGACCTCGCGGTCGCCTCCGATGCCGCGAAGTTCACCACCCCCGGGGTCACGTGGGGCTTCTTCTGCTCGACGCCGGGCGTCGCCGTCGGGCGGAACCTCCAGCGCAAGCACGCGCTCGAGATGCTGCTCACCGGCGACATGATCGACGCGAACCGCGCGCTGCAGTGGGGGCTCGTCAACCGGGTGGTGCCGGCGGAAGAACTCGACGCCGAGGTCGAGAAGCTGGCGCGTCAGCTCGCCGCGAAGCCGCCGCGTACGGTCGCCGCCGGCAAGCGTGCGTTCTACGAGCAGATGGACATGGGGCTCGAGCGCGCCTACGCGCACGCGTCCGAGGTCATCGCCTGCAGCTTCGCGGACGAGGAGGGGCGCGAAGGCATGGACGCCTTCATCGAGAAGCGCAAGCCCAGGTGGGCGGAGTAGCGTTTCCTCAGGCGACCGCGCGGCCGACGCGCGTCGCTTCGGCCACTTCGCCGAGCCGGCCGGTCTTCACGTCGTAGATGTAGCCGTAGATCGGGATGTCCGGCGGCACCAGCGGATGCCGCCGGATGCGCGCCACGTCCTCGACGACGCTCCGGGCGTTGTCGCTGAAGCTGAGCCAGTTCACGTAGGCACCCTCGATCGAGCCCGGTCCCTCGTCGCTGTCCTGCCAGCCCTGGGGCGTCAGCTTCGCCGGCTTCAGGCTGCGCGCGAGGAGATTCCGCATCACCTCGTCCGTGAAGCGCTCCATGCCGCAGCCGGTGTGATGGATCACGAACCATTCGCGCGTGCCGAGGAGCTTGTAGGAGATGACGAGCGACCGGATGGCGTCGTCGGTCGCTCGGCCGCCGGCGTTGCGGATGACGTGCGCATCGCCTTCGTCGAGCCCGGCGAACTTCGCCGGATCGAGGCGCGCATCCATGCAGGTCAGAATCGCGAAGCGGCGCGCCGGAGGAAGCGGCAGCCTGCCTTTGTCGCCGAAGCTTTGCGCGTAGCGCGCATTCGCGTCCAGTATTTCTTCCCGTATCCGTGTCATGGCGGTACCCTCCTGATGCTGGCTGGGTCGTGTGCCTCTTCATTGGCGAATGCCGATTACAGGCCGTCGCGGCGGCCGGCGCCAGGAACTCTTCCGCATATGGTTAGCACCGTCGGGCACTAGAGGCCGCCGCGGTGCGGCGCGCGGACGGCGAAACGGGGAGGAGCTGCAGGCGTGGCGTTTCAGCAGCCGAGCAGCTCGGCGAGGTGAACGATGCTTTTCGCGTGCAGCGTATTTTCGGGGCGCGGCGACACGTCCTTCGGCTGCTTGGGCCCGAACTCGAGCGGCCGCTCGATATAGGCGGTCAGCAGTCCGCAGGCGCGCGCGCCGGCGAGATCCTCGTGGTGCGCGGCCGCGAGAATGACCTCCTCGGGCTTCACGTCGAATATCCGCGCGACGCCGAGATACGTGTCCGGGTGCGGCTTGTATTTCCGGAACACCTCGGCCGAGAGGATGCAGTCCCAGGGCAGCCCCGCGTGCTTCGCCATGTCGGCGAGCAGCCCGATATTGCCGTTCGACAGCGTGCAGATCGTGTAGCGCGACTTGAGACGGATCAGCCCTTCGACCGCGTCGGGCCAGGGATCGAGCCGGTGCCAGACCTTGTTCAGGTGCCTCTTCTGCGCTTCGTCGAGGCGGGCGACGCCGAACCGCTCGAGGATTTCGTCGAGGATCATCCGATGCAGGTCGTCGATCGTCGCCCAGCCGAGCTCGCCCGACATGACGCGCTGCATGGCCGGCCTGTAGCCGGCGCGCCAGGCGAGCGCGAAATCCGATCCGTCGACGCCGAGCCGCATCGCATCGACCTCGCGTGCAATGGTGCCGTGCCAGTCGACGACGGTGCCGAACACGTCGAAGGCGACGACCTTGAGACGGGCGAGGGCGGGGTGATGCATGCGGTCCTCCGGTTCCGGCACCCGGCCGCGCCAGTCTAGCGCGGCCGCACGGCTCGCGGGAACCGCGGGCCTTCAGAGCTCGAGCACGAAGTTGGCGATGCCTTCGCGCTCGCGCCAGCCTTGCTTGCGGTAGAACCCGCGCCGGTACGATTCGCGTTCGCGGTTGTTGACGAGCATCAGACGGCTGCACCCGCGCGAGCGCGCCTCGGCGACGAGCCGATCAAGCAGCCGGCGGCCGACGCCCCTTCCGCGCGCGTCGGCGCGCACGAAGAGCTCGGAGACGTAGCCTTCCGGCCCGGGGAGGAAGAGATAGGGCAGCCAGTGGACGGCCGCGTAGCCGACGACCACCCCGTTCGCTTCGGCGACGAAGACCGCGTGGCTCCGGTCGGCGGCGCAAAGCGCGAGGTGGGCGGCGACCCGGCGCTCGGTCGCCTCGTGCGGCTCCTCGTTGAGGTGACGGAACCAGCCGAGCCCGCGAAGCAGCGCCGCGATGGCGCCGGCGTCCCCGCCGGCGGCCGGCCGGATCAGCACCGCCTGCTCCATGCCGACGGCGCTACTCCAGGGCCTTGACCATGTCCTCGAGCACCTTCTTCGCGTCGCCGAAGGTCATCATGGTCTTGTCCATGTAGAAGAGATCGTTGTCGAGCCCGGCGTAGCCGGCCGCCATGGAGCGCTTGATGACGATGACGTTGCGCGCGCGGTGCGCTTCGAGGATGGGCATGCCGAAGATGGGGCTGCCGGGCGTCTTCGCCGCCGGGTTGACGACGTCGTTCGCGCCGACCACGAGCACCACGTCGGTCGACTGGAACTCGCTGTTGATGTCCTCCATCTCGAACACCTGGTCGTAGGGGATCTCGGCCTCGGCGAGCAGCACGTTCATGTGCCCCGGCATGCGGCCCGCGACCGGGTGGATCGCGTACTTCACGCTCACGCCCTTCTCGCCGAGCTTCTGCGCGAGCTCCTTGAGTGCGTGCTGCGCGCGCGAGACGGCAAGACCATAGCCCGGCACGATGATCACCGACTCGGCGTTGCTCATGAGGAAGGCGGCGTCCTCGGCGCTGCCCGAGCGGTACGATCTCTGCTCGGCTGCGGCCGCGGCGCCGCCTTCCTGGCCGAAGCCGCCCAGGATCACGTTGATGAACGAGCGGTTCATCGCGCGGCACATGATGTAGGAGAGGATCGCGCCGCTCGAGCCGACGAGGGATCCCGAGACGATCAGCATCGAGTTGTTGAGCGAGAAACCGATGCCGGCCGCGGCCCAGCCGGAGTAGCTGTTCAGCATCGACACCACCACGGGCATGTCGGCGCCGCCGATCGGGATGATGATGAGCACGCCGAGCACGAACGCGAGCGCCGTCATGACGAGGAACGGCGTCCACTGCTGCGTGGCGAAGAACCAGAGGCCGAAGCCGATCATCGCGAGCGCGAGCAGCAGGTTCAGCCAGTGCTGCCCCCGGAACACGATGGGGGCGCTGCGAAACTTGCCGGAGAGCTTGCCGAACGCGATGACCGAGCCCGAGAACGTGATCGCGCCCACGAACGTGCCGATGAAGAGCTCGAGCCGGTTGCCGAGCGGAATGGCGCCTTCGGGACCGGCGATGCCGAATGCGCCCGGCTCGTGCACCGCCACGATCGCGATCAGCACGGCGGCGAGGCCGACCAGCGAATGCATCGCGGCGACGAGCTCGGGCATCTTCGTCATCTGCACGCGCCGCGCGATCACGGTGCCGACGGCGCCGCCGACGACGATGCCGACCACGATCAGCGCGAGGCCGGCGCCCGCTTCCGCGCGCATTTGCGCGATGAGCGCGATGGTGGTCGCGATGGCGATGGCCATGCCGACCATGCCGAAGACGTTGCCGCGGCGTGCGGTGGTCGGGTGCGACAGGCCCTTCAGCGCCTGGATGAAGCACACCGAGGCGACGAGGTAGAGCAGGGTGACGAGATTCGCGCTCATTGCTGCTTCTCCGCCGGCCGTTCCTTCTTCTTGAACATCTCGAGCATGCGCTGGGTCACGAGGAACCCGCCGAACACGTTCACCGCCGCGAGCGCGACGGCGAGCAGGCCGAAGACGTTGCCGAGCACGGTATCGGTGGCGCCGGCGGCGAGCATGGCGCCCACGATGATGATGGCGGAGATCGCGTTCGTCACGGCCATGAGCGGCGTGTGCAGCGCCGGCGTCACGTTCCACACGACGTGATAGCCGACGTAGATCGCGAGTACGAAAATGACCAGGTTGATGA
>DATCLR010000059.1:0-4122 GCA_036563785.1 Burkholderiales bacterium
GTACTGAATGGTTCCGTCCGGGCGCTTGAGAAACCACTCCGGGTGCTCCCGCACGTACGGATGATCGGGCGAGCACTGAAACGCGAGGTCCAGCGCCACCTCGAGCCCGCGCCGCGCCGCCGCCGCCACGAAGCGGCGGAAATCCTCGAGCGTGCCGAGCTCCGGATGCACCGCGCGGTGCCCGCCCTCGGCGGAGCCGATCGCCCACGGGCTGCCGACGTCGCCCGGCCCGGCGGTTTCCGCGTTGTTCCGGCCCTTGCGGTGGGTGCGGCCGATCGGATGTATCGGCGGCAGGTACACGACGTCGAACCCCATCGCCGCCGCGGCGTCGAGCCGCGCCTCGCAGTCGGCGAACCGGCCGTGGCGCGCGGGGTCGTCGGTGCAGGAGCGCGGGAAGAACTCGTACCATGCGCTGAAGCGCGCGCGCTCGCGGTCGACCACGACCGCGAGGGGGGCGTGCGTCGTCGCGAAGCGCCGGTCGGGGTAGCGCCGCATGAGCGTCAGGAGCTCCTCGCCGAGCGCCGCCGCACGCCGTGCGCTTTCGTCCCGTTCGTCGCGAAGCACGCGCGCGATGTCGGCGAGGCGCACGGCGTCCGCGCCCTGGGCGCGCGCCGCCGCCGCCTCGACCAGCTGCGCGCCCGCCAGGAACGCGACCGCGAGATCCTGTCCGGCTTCTATCCATTTGCCGAGATCGCGCCGCCACGAGAGAAAATGGTCCACCCACGCCGTCACGGTGTAGGTGTAGCGACCGAGCTCCTCGACCACGAAGCGTCCGTGCCAGCGGTCGTTCCCGATCGCCTGCATCGGCACTTCGCTCCAGAGCGCGTTGCCGTCCTTGCGGTAGCGCAGGCGGCAGTCGATGAGATCGTGCCCGTCGGCGAAGGCCGTGCACTCGACCACGACCTCCTCCCCCACCGTGCGCTTGACGGCGAAGCGCCCGCCGTCCACGCTCGGAACCACGTCCTCGATGACGACGCGGCGCCGGCCGGCGTCGCTGTCGGCCATGCCCTCACCCATGCGCCGCGGGGCTCGACTGTTTCAGGTACAGCACGCCGAGCGGCGGCAGCGTGAGCGTGATCGAGTGGCCGTAGCCGTGCGCCGGGATCGGCACGCTCTCCACGCCCCCGAGGTTCCCGAATCCCGCGCCGCCGTACACGGTCGCGTCGCTGTTCAGCAGCTCCCTCCAGAAGCCGGCGCGCGGCACGCCGAGGCGGTAGTTGTGCCGCGGCACGGGGGTGAAGTTGCACGCGACCAGCACCTGTTCGTCTTCGCCGTCGCTGCGCAGGAAGCTGACCACCGACTGCTCCGAGTCGCAGCAGTCGATCCACCGGAATCCGGACTGATCGCAGTCGCGCCGGTGCAGCGCCGGCTCGGACGCGTACAGCCGGTTCAGGTCGCGCACGAGCCGCCGCAGGCCGGCGTGCCGCGGATCCTCGAGCAGGTGCCAGTCGAGGCTCGCGTCGTGGTTCCATTCGTGGCGCTGGCCGAACTCGCCCCCCATGAACATGAGCTTCTTGCCCGGATGCGCGTACATGTAGCCGAAGAGCGCGCGTAGATTCGCGAACTTCTGCCACTCGTCGCCCGGCATCTTCCCGAACAGGGAGCCCTTGCCGTGCACGACCTCGTCGTGCGACAGGGGCAGGACGAAATTCTCGGTGAACGCGTACCAGATGCTGAACGTGAGCTGATTGTGGTGGAACTTGCGGAACACGGGATCCTTGGCGAAGTACGCGAGCGTGTCGTGCATCCAGCCCATGTTCCACTTCAGGCCGAAGCCGAGCCCGCCGAGGTGCACCGGCCGCGAAACCATCGGCCAGGCGGTGGATTCCTCCGCGATGGTCTGCGTGTCCGGCTGCTCGCGGTAAGTCGCGCGGTTCAAATCCTGCAGGAACGCGACCGCCTCGAGGTTCTCGCGCCCGCCGTAGCGGTTCGGAATCCACTCGCCGGGGCGCCGCGCGTAGTCGAGATAGAGCATCGATGCGACGCCGTCGACCCGCAGGCCGTCGACGTGGTAGACGTTCAGCCAGAAGAGCGCACTGCTCAGCAGGAACGACCGCACCTCGACGCGTCCGTAATTGAAGATGTAGCTGTGCCACTCGGGGTGGAAGCCCTGCCGCGGATCGGCGTGCTCGTAGAGGTGCGTGCCGTCGAAGTAGGCGAGCCCGTGCCCGTCGCTCGGAAAGTGCGACGGCACCCAGTCGAGGATCACGCCGATACCGCGCTGGTGCAGCCGGTCGACGAGATACATGAAGTCCTGCGGCGTCCCGTAGCGCGAAGTCGGCGCGAAGTAGCCGGTAGTCTGGTAGCCCCACGAACCGTAGAACGGGTGCTCCGTGACGGGCAGCAGCTCCACGTGGGTGTAACCCATCTCGGCGGCGTACTCGGGCAGCCACTCGGCGAGCTCGCGGTACGTGAGCGGCCGGTCGCCCTCCTCCGGCACGCGCCGCCAGGAGCCGAGATGCACCTCGTAGATCGCCATCGGCGCATCGAGCGCGTTACGCGCGCCGCGCGTCGCCATCCATTCGCCGTCGGCCCACTCGTACTCGAGCGACCAGACGACCGACGCCGTGCCGCCCGGCCGCTCGAAGCGGAACGCGAACGGATCCGCCTTGTCGATGCGAAAGTCGTTGAAGCGCGAGCGCACGTGGAACTTGTAGCGCGCACCGCGCTGCACGCCGGGCACGAAGCCCTCCCAGATACCGATGTCGCCCGCCGCGGGGTACAGCGGATGCTTCCCCGGCTCCCAGCCGTTGAAGTCACCGATCACCGAGACTTCGGCGGCATTCGGCGCCCATACCGCGAACGTGGCGCCGTCGACGCCGTCGACGTTCGCCAGTCGCGCCCCGAACTTTTCGTACAGATGCGTGTGATTGCCCTGCCGCAGCAGGTAGATGTCGTACTCGGTGAAGCGGCTCGCCGGCCGCGCATCCGTGCGTGCCTCGGGTGTCAGCGTCTCGGGCATGGCCTCGTTGCTCGTCGCCTCGGAGTCCGGCCGAAAATACCCAAGTTGCCCGTGCACGGCAAACGAGCCGTCTCGGAACACGCCGGTGCTACCGGTGCTAATAGCCGCCCGATACCGGCATTGCGCGTACGGCCATCGACAGGCGGCCTGCCGCGCGGCGGCTCCGGGTGCGGCGGGCACCCGGTGTCGCCAGCCGCTGCTAGCCGGCCGATGACGCCTGCTTCCTCCGGCTTTCCGCCGGCGCGGAGCGCGCTTCGCGGCGCACGCCGTATTTGTGGAGCTTTTCCACGAGCGTGGTGCGGCGCAGGCCGAGCAGCTGCGCCGCGTGCGCGACCACGCCGCCCGTGCGCGTGAGCGCCTGCATGATCAGGTTGTACTCGACGTTGCCGAGGTAATCCTTGAGGTTGATACCGCCCGCCGGCAGCGCCGGCAGCGGCATCGCGACGCCCTCCGCCGTGCGGTATTCCGTCGGCACGCCGGCCGCGCGGAGCTCCGCGGGCAGGTCGTCGACCTCGACCGGCTCCTCGCCTTTGGCGCGCGCCAGCTGCTCCATCAACTGCGCGAGCTCGCGCACGTTGCCCGGCCACGCGTAGCGCTGCAGCGCCTCCATGGCGGCCGGCGCGAAGCGCACCGAGACGCCGCGCTCCTGCCGGAGTCGCCCGTTGAGCTCGGCGACCAGCAGCGGGATGTCCTCCGCGCGTTCGCGCAGCGTCGGCAAGCGGATGCTCGACGCCCGGAGCCGCTCGTACAGATCCGCACGGAACCGTCCGGCCTGCACTTCGCCCTCGAGGTCGCGGTGCGTCGCGGCGATCACACGCACGTCCGCCGGCCTCGGCCGGTCGCCGCCGACGCGTTCGTAGACGCGCTCCTCGATCAGCCGCAGCAGCCTCGCTTGCGCTGCCGGAGTGAGCGCATCGATTTCGTCGAGGAACAGCGTGCCGCCCTCGGCCGCCGCGATGCGGCCGGGCCGGTCGGGCGACGCGCCGGCGGGTCCGGCGCCCTCGTGCCCGAAGAGCTCACCCTCGATGAGCGCCGACGGAACGGCACCGCAGCTCACGGCCACGAACGGCCGCCCGCGGCGCGGCGAAGCGTAGTGCACGTTGCGCGCCGCGACTTCGGCGCCGGTGCCGGGCTCGCCGATGATCAGCGCGGCCCCGCCC
>DATCLR010000061.1:0-6378 GCA_036563785.1 Burkholderiales bacterium
GGGCGAGCTCGCGGGAGTCGCGATGATCCGCGCCTACCACGAGGCGCGCGGCGACACCGCGCGCACGGAGATCCTCGTGCCGGACGCGGCGCACGGCACCAACCCGGCGACGGCGGTGATGTGCGGCTACAGCGTACGCGAGATCCCGACCGACGCCGACGGCGACGTCGACCTCGAGGCGCTGCGGGCCGCGGTCGGGCCGCAGACCGCCGGCCTCATGTTGACCAATCCCTCGACGCTCGGCGTGTTCGAGCGGCGCATCACCGAGATCGCGAAGATCGTGCACGGGGCCGGCGGGCTCCTCTACTACGACGGCGCGAACCTGAACGCGATCCTCGGGCGCGTGCGGCCGGGCGACATGGGCTTCGACGTCATGCACATCAACCTGCACAAGACGTTCTCGACGCCGCACGGCGGCGGCGGCCCGGGCGCCGGGCCGGTCGCGGCGAACGAGCGGCTCGCGCCGTTCCTGCCGGTGCCGATGGTCGGGATGACGGACGGCAAGTACCACTGGCTCACGGAGCGCGAGCGGCCGCAGACGATCGGGCGGCTCTCGGCCAACATGGGAAACGCCGGCGTGCTGCTGCGCGCCTACGTGTACGCGCGGCTCCTCGGCCGCGAAGGCATGCACCGGGTCGCGGAGTATTCGACCCTCAACGCCAACTACCTGCTCGCGCGCCTCACCCGGGCCGGCTTCGTCGCGGCGTATCCGGGCAGGCACGCGACGCACGAGTTCATCGTCACGCTCAAGAAGCTCAAGGAGCGGACCGGCGTCACCGCGATGGACGTCGCCAAGCGGCTGCTCGACAAGGGTTTCCACGCGCCGACCACGTACTTCCCGCTGCTCGTGCCGGAATGCCTCCTGATCGAGCCGACCGAAACCGAGGCCAAGGAGGAGCTCGACCGCTTCGTCGCGGCCATGACCGAGATCCTGCGCGAAGCCGAGGAGAATCCGGAGCTGGTGAAGAGCGCGCCGCACACCCTGCCCGTGCGGCGGCTCGACGACGTGCGCGCGGCGCGCGAGCTCGATCTCGCCTGGAAGCCCGCGTAGCGGCCGCGGGGGAGACCATGCTCACCCTCGTCATCGGCAACAAGAACTATTCCTCCTGGTCGCTGCGTCCCTGGCTGCTGCTGCGACAGGCGCAGATTCCGTTCCGGGAAATCCGCATTCCGCTCTATGCGCCGACGTCCAAAGCGCAGATTCTGCGCTATTCGCCCTCCGGCAAGGTGCCGGCGCTGATCGACGGCGACGTCACGGTGTGGGAATCGCTCGCGATCTGCGAGTACGTCGCCGAGCGCTTTTCCGACCGCGGGCTCTGGCCGGCCGACCCGAAGGCGCGTGCGCTCGCGCGCGCCGTGAGCACGGAGATGCACGCGGGCTTCGCTGCGCTGCGCACGCACATGAGCATGAACTGCCGCCGGCGCCTGCCGGACAAGGGGCGCGCCCCCGGTGTGCAGGAGGACATCGACCGCATCTGCGCGATCTGGAACGAGTGCCGGGCGCGCTTCGGCGGCGACGGCCCGTTCCTGTTCGGGCGCTTCTCGGTCGCGGACGCGATGTACGCACCGGTGGTGCTGCGCTTCGAGACGTACGTGGTGCCGCTCGACCCGGTGTCGCGCGCCTACAGCGACACGATGCTCGCGCTCGCGCCGCTGCAGGAGTGGATCGAGGCGGGCAGGGCGGAAACCGAAGTCATACCGGCGGTCGAGTACGACTGAACCGCGCCAACGGCGAATTCACCTACGCTTCAATGGCGGCCGCCGCGTGCGGCGGCGAGAGACTATCGTCGCCGCCGGCTAGAGCGTGTCCCCGGCGAGCACCTGCTTCAGCGCCGCGAGATCGGTGACCGGCGGCCGGCAGGTGTGGCCGCGGCACACGTAGGCGGTCGGACCGCCCAAAGGCTTGCGTTCGGCGAGGAGACCCGGGAGATCGGGCTCGTCCGCCGGAATGGGGTAGATATCCCGCGCGGTGTCGGGCGTCAGCGCCGTCTGCCACGCCCGCAGCGCCTCCGGCGTTCCCCGCAGCACCACCGTCGTCGGCGGCTCGAGGTACTGCTCGAGCGCCATCAGCAGCGTGCAGTGAGCCGACGGATACTGCGCGAGGCGCGCGTAGTGCGCGCGCAGCGTGCGCTCGGCGGCGGCGAGGAAATCGACGTCGCCGAGCACGTGGCCGAGCGCGAGCAGCGCACGGGCGGCGACGCCGTTGCCCGCCGGGAGCGCGTCGTCCGAGGCCGGCTTCGGCCGATGGACCAGCGGCTCGTGGTCGTTCGAGGTGAAATAGAAGCCGCCGGCCGTCCGGTCTTCGAAGCCGTCGAGGAGCCGGTGCGCGAGCGCCACGGCGAACGCGAGGTCGTCGCGGCGCCAGCGCACCTTGAGCAGCTCGAGCGCCGCCTCGATGAGGAGCGCGTGGTCGTCGAGGTAGGCGTTCAGCTGCGCACGACCGTTGCGCGCGGTGGCGAGGAGCCGGCCGTCGCGCCAGAGCGCGGCGCGAACGAAATCGAGCGCGCGCTGCGCCGAGTCGATGAAATCCTCCCGCCCGAGCAGGCGCCCCGCACGCGCCATGCCTTTGATCATGAGCGCGTTCCAGCCCGCGAGGATCTTGTCGTCGAGCGCCGGCCGCACGCGCCGCTCGCGGAACGCGTAGAGCTTCGCGCGCGCCGACGCGAGCCGCCGCTCCACCTCGGCCTCGGCGAGGCCCAGGGCCGCGGCGATGTCCGGCGCTTCGGCATAGACGTTCAGGTGCCACCGCCCCTCGAAGTTCGCGGGCCGGTGGAGCCCGAGACGGCGCTCGAGCACGGCGTACTCTTCGGGATCGACCGCGGCGCGCAGCTCGTCGAGCGTCCACACGTAGTACTTGCCTTCGCGTCCCTCCGAATCGGCGTCGAGCGACGAGTAGTAGCCGCCCTCGGGCGCCTGCATCTCGCGCATCACCCATTCGCCGGTTTCCGCCGCGATGCGCGCGAAGAGCGGCTCGTCGAGCACGCGCGCGGCCTCGGCGTAGAGCGCGAGCAGCTGGGCGTTGTCGTAGAGCATCTTCTCGAAGTGCGGGATCGCCCAGAACCGGTCGACCGAGTAGCGGTAGAAGCCGCCGCCGACCTGGTCGTAGACGCCGCCGTACGCCATGGCGCGCAGCGTCCCGCGCACCATGGCGCGCGCTTCGCGATCGACCGCCGCGGTGCGCGTCGAGCGCACGTAGGCGCGCAGCAGGAGCTCGAGCGACATCGGCTGCGGGAACTTCGGCGCGTCGCCGAAGCCGCCGTAGTCGGCGTCGTACTCGGCGCGCAGCTCCTCGCGCGCTCCGGCGAGCGGCCGCGCGTCGAGCGCATCCTTCGGAATCCGCGCGGGCGCGTCGATGCGGGCGAAGATCGCGGCGAGCTGCGCGTTCTGGCCGCGGATCGCCTCGCGCTGCTCGTGCCAGGCGCGCGCGACGCGCTCCAGCACGTCGACGAAGCCCGGCATCCCGTAGCGCGGCTCTTTCGGAAAGTAGGTGCCGGCGAAGAACGGCAGGTGATCGTCCGGCGTCAGGAACACGGTGAGCGGCCAGCCGCCGGGGCGCTGCGCGAGGAGCTGATGCGCCGTCTGGTACACCTTGTCGAGGTCCGGGCGCTCCTCGCGATCCACCTTGATGCACACGTAGTGCTCGTTCATGACGCGCGCGACGTCCTCATCCTCGAACGATTCGCGCTCCATGACGTGGCACCAGTGGCACGCCGAGTAGCCGATCGAGAGCAGGATCGGCTTGTCCTCGCGCCGCGCGCGCTCGAGCGCTTCCTCGCCCCACGGATACCAGTCGACGGGGTTGTGGGCGTGCTGCAGCAGGTACGGGCTGGTTTCGTGGACGAGGCGATTGGTGTGGGTCATGCGCAACTCCCGCGACGGCCGACTATACCGGACCGGCGGAACGATGTCTTATAGTGGATGTCCGGAGTGCGAGGGTATATGCGTGTCCTGATCATCGAGGACGACCGCGACATCGCGGCCGATCTGTATGAGTATCTCGAGCGGCGCGGCCACGCGCCCGACCACGCCTACGACGGCGTGACTGGCCTGCATCTCGCAGTCACCAACGACTACGATGCGATCGTGCTCGACCTCGCGCTTCCGGGAATCGGCGGGCTCGAGCTTTGCCGTCGCCTGCGCGAAGACGCGCGACGCGACACGCCGGTGCTGATGCTTACGGCACGCGACACGCTCGACGACAAGCTCGCCGGCTTCACGAGCGGCGCCGACGACTACGTCGTGAAGCCGTTCGCACTGAAGGAAGTCGAGGCGCGACTGGTCGCGCTGCACAAACGCCATCACGGCCGCAGCGCCTTGCGGCCGCTGCAGGTGGGCGACCTGGTCTACGATCCCGCGACGCTCTGCGTCACGCGCGCCGGAGAACCGGTGAAACTGCCGCGCAAGTGCCTGCGTCTGCTCGAGGTGCTGATGCAGCAGCCGAACAAGGTGCACTCGCGGCTCGAGCTCGAGCACGCCGTATGGGGAGACGCGCAGCCGCAAAGCGATACCCTGCGCTCGCACATGCACCTGCTGCGGCGCGCGCTCGCGCGTCCGGGCCGGCCCGATCCGATCGAGAACGTCCGCGGGTTGGGGTACCGTTTGGTCGCCGATGATTAGGGGACTGCGCGAGCGTTTCGCAGTCGGCATCGCGATTCTGAGCGCGGTCGTGCTGAGCGTGCACGGCGTTGCTGCCTTCCTCGTCACCGAGGATCAGGAGGAGTCGCGCATCGACGAGGTGGTCGCGGCGGAAATGGAGAATCTGCTCGTACGCTGGCGCGACAATCCGGCGACCGCACCCCTGCGCAGCCGCAATCTCAGGAGCTACGTCGTCGCGTGGCCGGCCGAGCGCGCGACGCTTCCCGCCTACTTGCGCGACCTGCCGGTCGGGCTGCACGAGGTCTTCACCAACGGACGGGAGCTGCACGTGGCGGTGCGCGATGTCGAGAACACGCGCTTCTACGTGACCTACGACGTCGAGGAGCACGAGCGGCGGCTGAGCGAATTCGCCTGGCTGCTCGTGCTCGGCGTCGGGTTCGCGACCCTCATCGCGGCTGCGTTCGGCTGGGCGCTCGCCGGCGTGCTGACGCGCTCCGTGCGCGACCTCGCCGACCGCGTGCTCCACCTCCAGTCGACGGCCGCCATGCCGCTCGCCGGGCGGTATCGCGAGCGGGAAGTGCGCCGGCTCGCGCAGGCGTTCGACGAGTACGCCGCGCGCATGGCGGAGTTCATAGCGCGCGAGCAGGAGTTCACGGCGAACGTAAGCCACGAGCTGCGCACCCCGCTCACCTCGATATGTACCTGTTGCGAGCTGCTCGCCGGCGACCCGAGCATTGGCGCCGACGTGCGCCGGCGGATCGAGCGCATCCGCCGCGCGGCCGAGCAGATGAGCGACCTGATCGAGTCGCTGCTGCTGCTCGCGCGTTCGCGGCACGCGCAGGCACCGGAAGCCGTGGCGCTGCGCGAGTGCGCGGCCGAGGCGCTTGAACCGCTGCGCGAAATCGCGACGGCACGGGCCGTCGCGCTGGACAACGACATTCCCGCCGATGCTTCCGCGCGCGCCGATCCCTCGGTTCTGCGCGTGGTATTGACGAATCTGCTGCGCAACGCGATCGCGAGCACGCGCGGCGGGCGCGTGTCCGTGCGCCTGCGCGACGGTGCAATCGAGGTCGAGGACACCGGGTGCGGGATCGCGCCGGAAGACCTGCCGCATGTGTTCGAGCGATTCTATCGCGGTCGGGGCAAGCGGGCCGGCGACGGACACGGCCTCGGACTCTCGATCGTGAAGCAGATCTGCGACCAGAACGGCTGGCGTCTGCTCCTCGAGAGCGAACCAGAACGGGGAACCCGCGCGCTCTTGTACCTCACTCCCGGCGGTAGCGGGGGCACAACCGGGCGCGACCCGGGAAGAATGCCACAGTTGACGGAAACTTGACGATCTCTTGACGCGCTCTTTCCGGCGTCTCGCGTAGGATCGCGCCAGCTAGCGTAGTGCGCTGCCTTTGCCTTGCATGCGTCACGCGCCGCTCGCGGCGTTGGCGCGCCGCAAACCTGGCTACATCGGACTTCCGTGAGCGCTCCGTCTTCGCACCTCGAGCATTCTATGCCGCACCGGCAGCTCGACCCGGCTCTCGTCGCGCCGTTGCATGGCGTGATCGATGAAGCCGAGCCTGCGCACGCGATGCCCGAGATCTCGGTGGTCGTGCCCGTGCGCAACGAGGAGGACAACATCATCCCCCTCATCGCCGAGATCCGCGCGGCGCTCGACGGGCGCGTCGACTACGAAATCATTTATGTCGACGACGGCAGTCGCGATGCGACCGCCGCGCGGCTGCGGGAAGCGGCCACGACGTTTCCGCGCCTGCGCGTGCGGCGCTATGC
>DATCLR010000062.1:0-4880 GCA_036563785.1 Burkholderiales bacterium
CTACTCGACCTACACCCTGATCACGCGGACCGTGCCCTGGTGGTTCACCGAGCGCTATCGGCTGAGCCTGATCGACGACACCGGCACGGTGCTCGCGGCCAATTCGGCGGTGCCCGTCGGGCGCGACGCCGCATCCTATCAGCTTGCGTTCGAGCCGCTCGGCGCGACGCTCCGGATCGTGGCCCACGGCGCGAGCACGCGTCTCGTGCCGAGCGTGCTCATGGGAACGATCGTGCTGCTCGCCGCGGCGATTTTCCTGAGCCTGCGCGCGATGCGGCGGCACGTGCAGCAGCGGCTCAAGGCGGAGCAGGCGCTGCAGGAAGAGCACGCCTTCCGCAAGGCGATGGAGGACTCGCTGCTCACCGGCCTGCGCGCCCGCGACCTCACGGGCCGCATCATCTACGTGAATCCGGCGTTCTGCCGCATGGTCGGCTGGAGCGCCGAAGAGCTGATCGGGCGCGCCCCGCCGATGCCCTACTGGGCGCCGGAGACCGTCGAGCAGACGATGGCGGTGCACGACCGCATCCTCGCCGGCACCGGGCCGCACGAAGCCGTCGAGGTGCGCTTTCGCCGCAAGAACGGCGAACGCTTCGATGCGCTGATCTACGAAGCGCCGCTCATCGACGCGCAGGGCCGGCACACCGGCTGGATGGGCTCGGTGCTCGACATCACCGCGCGCAAGCGCGCCGAGGAGCTCTACCGCCAGCAGCAGGAGAAGTTCCAGTTCACGGCGCGGCTCGTGACGCTCGGCGAGATGGCGTCGATGCTCGCGCACGAGCTCAATCAGCCGCTATCGGCGATCTCGAGCTATACCACGGGCACCCTCAACGTGCTCGAGCAGTCGCCCGGCGCGCAGCCCGAAGTGATCGAGACGCTGCGCAAGGTCGTGGCGCAGGCGCAGCGCGCCGGCCAGGTGATCCGGCGCGTGCACGAGTTCGCGCGCCGGCGCGAGCCGCGCCTCGAGCCGTGCGCGCTGCCGCCGATCATCGAGGACACGGTCGGGCTGATCGATCCGATCGCGCGCAGCCGCGCGGTGCGCCTGCGCGTCGACGTCGCTCCCGATCTGCCGTCCGCCTGCGTCGATCGGGTGATGATCGAGCAGGTGCTGCTCAACCTGATCCGCAACGGCATCGACGCGATGGCGCAGACGCCGGAAGAGGCGCGTCTCCTCGCCGTTGCGGCGGCCGCCTGGGAGCAGGGGGTGCGCCTCTCGGTCGCGGACCGCGGCAGCGGCATCACGCCGGACGTGGCGGCGCGCATGTACGAACCCTTTTTCTCGACGAAGGAGGACGGCATGGGAATGGGCTTGAGCATCTGCCGCTCGATCGCGGAGCTGCACCGCGGGCGGCTCTGGTTCGAGGCAGGCGCGGGCGGCGGCACCGTGTTCCACCTGTGGCTTCCGGCGGCGGCATGAGCAGCGCCTACATCGTCGACGACGACGCCGCGATCCGCGACGCGCTCCTGTGGCTGCTCCGGTCGCGCGCGGTGCCGGCGCGCGCCTGGGATTCCGCGGAGGCGTTCCTCGCCGACTACCGTCCGGACATGGCCGGCTGCCTGCTGCTCGACGTGCGCATGGAGGGCATGTCCGGGCTCGAACTCCTCGAGCGTCTGCGCGCGCAGGGCAGCCGCCTGCCGATCATCATACTCACCGGCCACGGCGACGTGCCGATGGCGGTCGCCGCGCTCAAGGGCGGCGCGCACGACTTCATCGAGAAGCCGTTCGACGACAACGATCTGGTCGACCGCGTGCTCGCCGCCATCGCGCTCGACGCCCGTGCGCGCGAGGCGGACGCGGGAATGCTCACGGTGGCGGCGCGGCTGCAGCAGCTCAGCAAGCGCGAACGCGAGGTGATGGAGCGCATCCTCACGGCGAAGCCGAACAAGGCCATCGCCGACGAGCTCGGCATCGCGGTGCGCACGGTCGAAGTGCACCGCGCCAGCCTGTTCCGGAAGATGGGCGTTCGTTCGGCCGTCGAGCTCGCGCAGCTCGTGGCCGGCCGGTTGAACGAGAATACGACCCTGCCCGGCTGACGGTCGCCGAAGCCTGCCCGGATGTCGGCGGCAGCTTGCCGGTCCGGCAGGCTTTACGCAAAATGGGCTGCGCTCAGCAGGTCAGGGGGGACAATGGATATCGTCGTCTCGAATCTCGACCAGTCGGTAACGGCGCGCGACCTCCGCCGGGCGTTTTCCGGCTACGGCACCATCATCGACGTCAAGCTGCCGGTCGACAAAGCGACGGGCCGGCCGCTCGGCCACGGCCACGTGTATCTCGTGCCGGATCGCGCCGCGCGCGAAGCGCTCGAGGAGCTGAACCTGGCGCCGCTGCGCGGACGTCCGATCAAGCTGCGCGAGTGCGTCTCCCGCTCGAAGCAGGACCGCCGCCAGCGCCAGATTCCGGTGGCCGTCGACCGCCGCCGCAATCCGGACCGGCGCCGTTACAGCGCCGACTCGGCCACGTCGCTGAACAGCTGACTCCGTTCCCGCCCCGGGACGCGCGAGACGCGCGCGTCCCCGGCGTTCTTCTCAACGCTCCACCGCTCGCGAAGCGCCGGCTCCGCCGGACGCGGGCTCATTTGCCGCTCTCGCAAATCAGGCGCCATAGCGTCTCCGGGCGCGCGGGCATGTCCACGTGCCGCACGCCGAACCCGGCGAGCGCGTCGACCACCGCGTTCATGATCGCCGGCGGCGCGCCGATCGCGCCCGCTTCGCCCGCGCCCTTGATGCCGAGCGCGTTGGTCGTGCACGGGATCTCGTTGTACTGGAAACGGATCGAGGGCAGATCGTCTGCGCGCGGCATGGCGTAGTCCATGAAGCTCGCCGAGAGCAGCTGTCCCGACTCCGGCTCGTACACGCAGCGCTCGAGCAGGGCCTGGCCGAGCCCCTGCCCGACGCCGCCGTGCACCTGCCCGGCGAGGAGCAGCGGGTTGATGACCTTGCCGAAATCGTCGACGACGGTGTAATGGACCACCTGCACCGCGCCGGTATCCGCGTCGATCTCGAGCTCGCACACGTGCACGCCGTTCGGGAACGTGGCATTCGGCGGACTCCAGCTCTCCGAGGCGTCGAAGCCGATCGCGTCTTCGGCCGGCGCGGCCGCGCGCGCGACCTCGCGCCAGCCGACGGCTCGATCCGTGCCGGCGATGCGGAACTCGCCGTCCGTATCCTCGACGTCGACCGCCGCCGCTTCGAGCAGCTCCGCGGCCTTGCGCTTCGCCTGCTCGAGCACCTTGAGCGCGGCGCCGGACACCGCCGCGCCGCCGACCGGCACCGAACGCGACCCCATGGTGCCGCCGCCCGAGGCGATGCGGTCGGAATCGCCCTGCACCACCTCGATGTCCTCGAACGCGACGCCGAGGCGCTCGGCGAGAATCTGGCGGAACGCGGTCTCGTGCCCCTGCCCGTTCGACTGCGTGCCGACGTAGAGCGTGACACGCCCGCCGCCGTCGACGGTCACGCGCGCCGCCTCGCCCTCGCCGCCGGCGCAGCGCTCGATGTAGCACGCGAGACCGATGCCCCGCAGCTTCCCGCGCGAGCGCGCCGCGCGGCGGCGCGCCTCGAACTCGTCCCAGCGCGACGCCGCCACCGCGTCCTCGAGATTGCGCAGGAAATCGCCCGAGTCGTACGTCGCGCCGAGCGCCGCCCTGTACGGCATGGCCTCGCGCGGAATCAGGTTGCGCCGCCGGATCTCGACCGGCGACAGCCCGAGCTCGCGCGCGGCGACGTCGACCAGACGCTCGATCGCATAGATCGCCTCGGGACGGCCGGCGCCGCGGTAGGCGTCGACCGGCGCGGTGTGCGTGAAGACGCCGCGCACGCGCACGTGCGCCGTCGGTATGGTGTAGCACCCGACGAGCATCGCCGCGCCGGCAGCGGTCGGGATGAACGGCGCGTAGTTCGAGAGGTACGCGCCGAGGTTCGCGACCGTATCGACCTTGAGCCCGAGAAAACGCGCCTCGCGGTCGAGCGCGAGCTCGAGGTGCGTCACGTGGTCGCGGCCGTGCGAGTCCGCGAGGAACGCCTCGGTGCGGTCGGCGATCCATTTCACCGGCCGCCCGAGCTTGCGCGCGGCATAGAGCGCGCACACGTACTCCGGATAGAGGAAGATCTTCATGCCGAAGCCGCCGCCGACATCGTGGCAGAGCACGCGGATGTCGCGCTCGTCGACGCGGAACACGTGCCCGGCGAGGGCCTCGCGGATGACGTGCACGCCCTGGCAGGAGACGTGCAGCACCAGCCGCCCGCTGCCCGCTTCGACGTCGCCGATGGCGCCGCGCGTCTCCATCGGGTTCGGCACGACGCGGTTGTTCACGAGATCGAGCTTCACGACGCGGTCGGCGCGCGCGAACGCCTCCGCCGTTCTGCGCGCGTCGCCCGTCTCCCAGTCGATGCAGACGTTCCCCGGCGCCCGCTCCCACACCTGCACGGCGCCTTCCGCGAGCGCGTCCACCGCGCTCACGACGGCAGGAAGCGGTTCGTAGTCGACGAGCACCTGCTCGGCTGCGTCCTGCGCCTGCAGTTTCGACTCGGCCACGACGAAAGCGACCGGATCGCCCACGTGGCGCACGTATCCGCGCGCGAGCGCCGGCCGCGGCGGCACCACGGGCGGCTCGCCGTTGCGCTGCCTGACTCGCGTGAGGCACGGCACGTCGCCGATGCCGTCGGCGGTCAGGTCGTCCACCGTGTAGACGGCGAGCACCCCCGGCATGGCGCGCGCGGCGTCGAGGTCGATCCCGCGGATGCGCGCGTGCGCGTGCGGCGAGCGCACGAACACGCCGTAGGCCTGACCGGGAAGATTGACGTCGTCGAGGTAGCGGCCGCGGCCGGTGAGGAACCGCTCGTCCTCGACGCGCGCGGCCGGCTGTCCGATTCCGAACTTCTGC
>DATCLR010000065.1:0-5281 GCA_036563785.1 Burkholderiales bacterium
TCTCGAGCGGTCGCTCGAGTTCTACACGAAGGTGCTCGGCATGCAGTTGCTGCGCCGCAAGGACTATCCCGAAGGGCGCTTCACGCTCGCCTTCGTCGGCTACGGACCGGAGTCCGAGCACGCAGTGCTCGAGCTGACCCATAACTGGGACACGGCGAAGTACGACCTCGGCAACGGCTACGGCCACATCGCGATCGAGGTCGAGGACGCGTACAAGGCGTGCGAGGAGATCGCCCGTCGCGGCGGCAAGGTCGTGCGCCCGGCCGGACCGATGAAACACGGCACGACGGTGATCGCCTTTGTCGAAGACCCCGACGGCTATCGCATCGAGCTCATCCAGAAAGAGCCGGCGCGCGGGTGAGCCGCTGCGCGCGCTGCGCTGGCTCGATGCGATCCCGCTCGTGCCGCTGATCGTGGCGGCCGCGGCGCTCGCGATCTCGCCGCCGCTCGCCGAGCCGCATCTCTGGCAGAAGCTCCGGATGCTCGCGTCCGGGCAGGCGTGGCGGCCGCTCGACGCCGTCGATTTCGCGCTGCACGGCATCCTGCCCGTAATCCTTTTTCTGAAGCTGCTGCGCCGCCGCGCGCTCGCCCGCGGCGGCCCGCGCTGATGCCGGGTGCGGCCCGTCCGATGGCCGCGGCCGTGGTGCACCGGTCGGCGCTGTGAGGGCGGGAAAGGGATTCTCGCGAGCCGGATTCGCGATCGCGCTGCTCGTCCTGGTCGCCGGCTGCGCGGGCGGACCGGGCGGCTACGAGCCGCCCGAAGCGCCGGCGGCGTCGATCTACGTGGTCACCCAGGCCTGGCACACCGGCATCGTGATGCGCCGGGCGGACGCGCGGGCCGACCTGTGGCCCGAAGTGGACGACTTCCCGAACGCGCGCTGGCTGCTGGTCGATTGGGGCGACCGCGATTACTTTCCCGCCGCGAGCTTCAGCTTCTGGTACGGCCTCAAGGCGCTCTTCTGGCCGACGGCGAGCGTCGTGCGCGTGATCGGCTTCGATGCGCCGCCGCCGCGGCAGTTCGCCGGCACCGAGCTCGTACGCATCGGCCTCGCGCGCGAGGGGCTCGAGGCGCTCAACCGCTACATCGGCGCCGCGTTCGAGCGCAGCGGCGCGCCGCGCGCGCGGCCGCTGCTGCCGAGCCCGTACGGCGCCGGGTGGTTCTATCCCGGCCGCGAAACCTTCCACCTCTTTCGCACCTGCAACGCCTGGGTGGCGCAGGCGCTGCGCGCCGCAGGCCTGCCGGTCCGCGCGCGTTTCGTGCTGCTGCCCGAAGGGGTGATGCGGCAGCTGCGTCCGATCGGCGAGGCGATCCGACCGCGGACGAGCCCGAGCGGTCAGTCGCGCAGCGCGCCGACCGCGAAGAGGAGCCACGCGACGATGAACGTTGTGCCGCCGAACGGCGTTATCGGGCTGAGCCCGCGGTATCCGGTCAGCGCGTGCACGTAGATGGTGCCGCAGAAGAGCACGATCCCGAGCAGCATCACCGCGGCGGCCCAGAGGAGAAGCGTGCTTCCGGGCTTGAGCGCGGCGGCGATTCCGAGCGCGAGCAACCCGAGCGCGTGGAGCATGTGGTACTGAACGGCGGTTTGCATCAGCGCGGCAGCCTGGTCCTTGAGCGCATGCGCGCCGTACGCACCGAGCGCGACGACCAGCGCGCCGTTAACGGCGCCGATCGCGAGCAGTACGCGGGCCGACAGATTCATCGACACTCCCGTCCATTGTTGCGAGCGGCGCCAATAATCGCACGAGTCCGCGCGGGGTTGCAGCGCGAGGCATAGACTGCGCGTCCGATCGCCCGGATCGGGGAGGCGGGGGAGGGCCCGTGCGCATCGCGAACGCCTTGTCGGGTATCATGTTCCGATAATGAGAGTTTCTACGAGCGGTCCCGATTCCGTGCTCGACGACGTTGTGGCGGCGCTCGCCGCGGCGCGCGCGGTCGTCGTCCTGACCGGCGCCGGCGTCTCCGCGGAGAGCGGGGTTCCCACGTTCCGCGACGCCCAGCGCGGCCTCTGGGCCGACTACGATCCGGAGCAGCTCGCCACGCCGGCGGGCTTTGCGCGCGATCCGGCCCTGGTGACGCGCTGGTACGACGAGCGCCGCGTGCAGTGCGCGGACGTCCGGCCGAATCCCGGCCACGACGCGCTCGCCCGTCTCGAGCGCTATTACGCCGAGCGCGGCCGCGCATTCGTGCTGCTGACGCAGAACGTCGATCGGCTGCACCAGCGCGCCGGCTCCAGGCAGGTGGTGGAGCTGCACGGCACGCTCTGGGTCTGGCGCTGCATCGTGTGCGGACACGAGCGCGAGGAGACCGGTGGTCCGTTCGGCGAATATCCGCCGCGCTGCGGCTGCGGCGGATTGCGCCGGCCGGGGGTGGTGTGGTTCGGGGAGCTGCTCCCCGAGGCGGCGCTCGCGCGCGCCTGGGGCGCGCTCGCCGCCTGCGACGTTTTTCTCTCGCTCGGCACGAGCGCCGTGGTCGAGCCGGCGGCGAGCTTCGTGGACCTCGCGCGAGCCGCCTCCGCGCGCACCGTCGAGATCAACATCGAGGAAACGCCGATCACGGATCGGGTCGATTTCGCGCTGCGCGGGAAGACCGGCGAGCTGCTCCCGCGTATCGTCGACGCGCTTTGCGCCCGTTGACCGCAATGTGCACCCTGGTCGTTCTGTACCGTCCCGAGCACGCCTGGCCGATCATCATCGGCGCGAATCGCGACGAGCTCCTGAGCCGCCCGGCGCGGCCGCCCGGGCGCCACTGGCCCGACCGCGCGCACGTGGTCGCGGGGCTCGATGAGCTCGCGGGCGGAAGCTGGTTCGGCGTGAACGACGACGGCGTCGCCGCGGGGATCATGAATCGCGTGGGCACGCTCGGGCCGGCCGCAGGCAAACGAAGCCGCGGCGAGCTCGTGCTCGAAGCGCTCGATCACGCGGAGGCGTCGGCGGCCGCCGAGGCGCTGAGCCACCTGAACGCCGAGGCGTATCGCGGGTTCAACCTGCTCGTCGCCGACAGCCGGGGCGCCTACTGGCTGCGGCACGCGGAGGCGCCGGGCGGGCGCATCGAGGTGCACGCGCTCGCGCCGGGCCTTTCGATGCTGACCGCGCACGACCTGAACGACACGGCCTCGGCGCGTATCCGTCACTACCTCCCGCGCTTTCGCGCCGCGACGGTCCCCGATCCCGACCGCGACGACTGGTCCGCGTGGGAGGCTTTGCTCGCGAGCCGCGAGAGCGCGGATCCCGACGACCCCTTCTCCGCGATGAACATCGTGACCGATCGCGGCTTCGGCACGGTGTCGAGCCTCCTGCTCGCGCTCCCCGCGCCCGGGCGGGGCGTGAAGCCGCGGTTTCGCTACGCTGCCGGGCGCCCCGACGTCGCGCCGTATCGGGACGTGGCGCTTTAACCGGCCTCACTCGCCGGCGAAGCGCACGGCCGCGGCGGCCAGCCGGTCAACCGGATCAGAGACGGCGGATCAGCTCCTGCAGGCAGCGCGTATAGGTCTCGGCATCGAGGTCGCGGCCGCTTCGCTGCGCCTGCCACACCGCCTCGGCCAGGCACTCCATCATCGCGTGCTCGGCGACGTGCGGGTCCGGAATCTTCGCGCGCAGCGTCTGATAATACGAGCGCACGCCGGGCGGATGGTCGATCGAGAGCTGCTCGAGCAGCGCGATGTGCAGCCCCATGTGCATGAAGGGGTTGGTTTCGCCGAGCTCCGGGAGGTAGTCGCGCCCGGCGTGGCGCTCGGGATCGTCGAGGAGCGCGTGGTATTCCGGGTGCCGCAGCGCGACGTCGACGATGAGCGTCTCCACGCCCTCGAGCGGTTCGCCGTTACGGTGCTTGCGCCATGCGCGGAAGAAGACTTCGCGCAGTTCCTGCCGATCGCTGCCGTACATGGTCGAAATTCGTTCTTGCCGCTGCCGCCGCACGGTGGGGCGGCGCGGCTGCCGATCTATGCCGACGCGGTGGCGAAGAGGCCGAGCACCGTCGAGTACTGGTAGAGGTGGTTCGCGCCGTCGAGCGGCCCCACCTCGCCGTTGCCGTACATGCCGATGATGGGCAGGCGCGGAAAGCGCTTGACGAGCGCGTCGAGGTCGCGGTCCCGGTTGCCGTAGAAATGCGGCCCGCGGCCCATGCAGGGGAAGAGCAGGGCGAACGCGGGCGGCGTGCGCAGTCGAATCGCCGCCTGCTCGATGGTCTGGCGCATCTCGCGCTCCGCGGTGAGCGCATCGCGCATCGCCCAGAACAGCCGCTCGCCGCGATTGAGCGGATGCGACAGCGTGATCGACTGGTCGCGCAGGTTCGCGGACACGATGTGGTTCAGCCGGTACCGCCCCTCGCGGATGGCGGTCATCGGATCGCCGAAGGTCACTCCGCCCATGATGAGATGGAGCGGAATGCGCTCCATCTCGCGGATGCCGCTCGGGAGCGACTTCACCAGCACGTTGAGCGCCGGGTAGTTGCCGAGGCGCTTGACGTCGTAGCCCTGCACCTCGGCCACCTCGATCGGCGAGGTGAGCGCGCGCACCCCCTGCGAGGCGCTGACCACGCCGCGCACACCGAAGAAGCGCGCGTCGGCGCGCCCGCCATCGACCACGCGGCCGCTGCTCCACACTTTGAAGGGCCCCTGACCGAAGAGATCGCCCGACACGGCACCGATCCGATGCGCGGGCACGTCCAGCCAGTCGGCGGTCAGGCCGGAGGGCGTGCTCAGGCTGAGCAGGATCGCTTCGTCGTCGCTGGTATACGCATGCGCGGGGGCGAGCGTAACGGGATCCGCGAACACCATTGCCGCGGCGCCGGGGCTGTCGAGCACCCACTCCTCGTCCGTCAGTATGCCCGCGGCGGTCGCGCCGATGACCTGCACGCAGCCCGCCGCGCGTGCGGCGGCGCGAAGGGCCGCGTCCGGATTCGGGGCGTAATGCGGCGTGAGGAAGAGGAGCACCGCGTTCGCGCGCGTCAGCCGAGCGCGCTTCAGCGCCCGGGTAACCGCGCGCGCGGCATGATCGGGCACCGCCCGGCCGCCGTAGCTCAAGCCCGTGTTCGCCACCATTGCGCCCATCGTGTGCCCACTCTATCGCTGCGACTGCCCAAATGATAGTTCGCCGGCCGGGAACTCGCCCCGGCGCCGCCCCGCGGGCGGGAAGCGGGTGCCGCGGGAAGCTATTTCTCGGGTGTTTTGGCGGGGTATTCGCAGAGGTCGCGGATCGGGCAAATGGGGCAGCGCGGCTGGCGCGCGGTGCAGATGTAGCGCCCGTGCAGAATGAGCCAGTGATGCGCGTTGCGCCGGTA
>DATCLR010000069.1:0-32069 GCA_036563785.1 Burkholderiales bacterium
GCGTCGCCGGCGGCGCCGTCACGATCCCGGCCTTCCTCTGGTGCATGATGCTCGGCGTCGCGATTCGCAACCTCGCGCCGTTCGCCCGGATCCGCACCGACGACCGTGCGGCCGACCTCATCTCCGGGGTGAGCCTGTCGCTCTTCCTCGTGATGACGATGATGGCGCTCGACCTCGTGGAGGTGGCGGCCTCCGCCGGGCCGTTCCTTCTCATCCTCGTCGCGCAGATCGTCTTCATCGTCCTCTACGCGATCTTCGTCTGCTTCCGCGTCATGGGGCGGGACTACGAGGCGGGCGTCACCTCGGCGGCGTTCATCGGCTTCAACCTCGGGTCGACCGCGACCGCCATGGCCAACATGCAGGCCATCACCGCGAAGTACGGCCCGGCGCCCAGGAGTCACCTGATCGTGCCGCTCGCCGGCGCGTTCTTCATCGACCTGATGAACGCGTTCGTGCTGACGCTGCTCCTGGCATTGCCGTTCATGGGAGGCGGATGAGACGCGCGCTCATTGCGGTATTGGCGGTGCTGCTCGCCGGCTGCGCTCGGGGTCCCGACGTCGAGACGCTGAAGGCGGACGCGGAGAGACGCCTCGCCGCGGCGCTGCCGGCCGGCACGGTGGCGATCGACGTGCTCGAGCGGCGCGGCTCGCAATCCGACACCAAAGCGCCGGCAGGGGAGAAGCGCCGCATCGTCTACTACGACGTCGTGCTGCGTCTCGAGCGCGATTTCGACTTCGGCGCCTGGGACTCGCCCGGAACGGCGGGCCTCGTGTCCGCACTGGGCGCGGGGCCGAAAGGCGTCGCCGGCATCACGTCGGGCGGCAACAAGGCGGGCGATCGCCTCTATGTTCACGGCACTGCGCTTTATGCACGCGAAGAGCATCGGTGGGTCGGCGTTGCGCCCGCCGGCTTCCGCCCGGTCGCCGCGCCATCCTATGCGGCGAATGCGGCCGAGGGTCCGGCCGCCGTTCTCGAGGCGATGCGCGCGATCGTCGAATCGATACCGGCAGGCGCCTCCCGGGCCGAGCGGGAGGCGATCGAGCAGGAGCTCCTGACGGCCCATGCGGCGATCCGTGGTCGCCTCGCGCGGCTCGCCGAAGGATACGCCGTCGCCGCGGGACCGGAGCACGGCCAGTACCTGCGCCTGGCGCGGGCGCTCGCCGCCGGGAGCGACGTGCGCATCGTGCCGCTCGTCACCCGCGGCGGCGAAGAGAACCTGCGCCTGCTGCACGAGGGCAAGGTGACGTTGGCCCTGGCGCAGGGCGATGCCGCGCTCGACGCGCTGCAGGGCACGGGTAACTTCTCCGCCGATGGTCCGTACGCGACGCTCCAGGCTGTCGGCAGCCTTTACCCGGAACCGGTCCATGTGCTGGTGCGCGGCGACAGCGCGTTCAGCGCCATTGAAGACCTGAAAGGCGGGCGCGTCGTGGTGGGTGTCGAAGGTTCGGCGTCGCGCGCGACGGCACTGCGCGTGCTGGCCGCGCACGGGCTCGAGCCGCCGGACATCGTCCTCGTGGGCATGGCGCTGGGCGACGGCCTCGTCGCCGTGCGCGACGGCCGGGCCGACGCCGTCATTCAGATCATCGGCGTGCCGGCCGACAGCGTGCGCGACGCGCTCGCCGAGGTGCCGCTGCGGCTGCTGCCGCTGTCGAAACGAGCGGTCGAGAGGCTCGTCGCCGCGAAGGCCGGGTACTTCGCCTACACGATCCCGCGCGGGACGTACGCCACGCAGGCCGAAGACGTTCGGACGATCGCCACAGCGGCGTTGCTTCTCGCCGGCGCCGGTTTGTCGGAGGCCGAAGTCGGCCGTATCGCGCGCCTGGTCTTCCGGCAAGGCCGCGATCTCGCGGCGCGCGGCAGCGCGCAGGGGACGCAGGTCTCCGCGGCGAACGCGCGACAAGGGCTCTCCGTTCCGCTGCACCGTGCGGCGGCGAGCGCGATCGACGCCATGGCCGCGAGGTAGTGCAATCGCGCTTCGGAGGGCAGCGCTCAGCGCTTGCGGCGGGTGCGGAACGTAATGGAATAACGAAGCGTCTTCGTCGGCGGGATGCTGTGCTGCCAGCTCCAGCGCGCCGGTCCGCGCATGACATAGGCGGAGCGCGGCTCGAGCGTGAGCGCGAACGTTTCCTCGCGTTTGTTGCGCCGCGGCGGGTAGGGCCGAAAGCGCATGCGGCAGGGCCCGAGGAGCGAGATGCCGACGATGACCGCGAATTCCGGTGCGTCGCGGTGCCAGCCGAGCTGCGTGCCCGGCCGGTACTCGGTGACGAGGCCGTGCGCGAAGCGCTCGGCCGGAAGATCGACCCACCGGGCGACCTTCTCGCGCAGCGTCATGAGGAACGACGGCAGCGGCGGGCCGGGCTGCAGCGTGTTGGTGCGAAAGTCGTAGGCGACGCCGAAGCTCTGCACGCGCCGTTTCGCGGTGAACGACTTGTACTGCGCCTCGCGCAGCGGGAGCCGTCCGATCTCCGCGAGGAGCTCGGCCTCTTCGGCGGCGGTGATGAAATCCGGCTGGTAGACCAGGCCTTCGGGCAGCGGAGGCGTCGCGTCGAAGAGTTCGCCCTGCGCGGGCTCGCTTTTCGCTCCGGTCGGCGGCGCGCCGTTCGGCGTCAGGCGGCCCGGCGTCATCGGCCCACACCCATCGGCTGCGGCGGGCGTCCCGTCAGTACGCCGCGAACGCGTCGTCGGGATAGCAGTAGAGCCAGCGTTCGCCCGGCTGCGCCGACGCGATGACCGGGTGCGCGCTCTCGCGCGCGTGGCGGCTCGCATGCCGGTTGGGCGAGCTGTCGCAGCAGAGCGTCGCGCCGCACTCCTGACAGGTGCGCAGATGTACCCAGGGATCGCCCGTCTTCACGCATTCGTCGCATTCTAGCCGCTTCGGCCCTTTGATCGTGCCGATCCGTTCGAGGTGCGGGCAGGTCTTCGCCGCCATCGGGCCTTCCTCAGCCGTGCAGCGCCTGGTGGACGAGCGCCACGGCGATGGAGCCCTCGCCGACCGCAGAAGCGACGCGTTTCACGTTGCCCGCGCGCACGTCGCCGACCGCGAACACGGAGGGCCGGCTGGTCTCGAGGAGCATCGGCGGGCGCGGCAGCGGCCAGGAAGCGTCGGCGAGGTCCCCGGCCGTGAGCGCCGGGCCGGTCTTGATGAAGCCTTTGGCATCGAGCGCGATGCAGTCCTCGAGCCAGCGGGTGGCGGGCGTGGCGCCGGTCATGACGAACACGTGCCGGATGTCGCGGTGCTCGCGCGCGCCGGTCGCGCGATGGTGCCATCGCACCCGTTCGAGGTGCCCGTTTCCGTCGAGCCGCTCGATCTCCGTCTCCAGATGCAGCGCGATCGCCGGATTATCCGCGATCCGGCGCACCAGGTAGCGCGACATGCTGTTCGCGAGATTCTTCGAGCGGCACAGCAGGTGCACGCGGCGCGAGTGCTGCGCGAGATAGACCGCGGCCTGCCCGGCCGAGTTGCCGCCGCCGACGATAACGACTTCCTGATCCTTGCAGAGCTGCGCCTCGGTGTACGTGGCGCCGTAGTAGACGCCGGCGCCTTCGAAGCGCGAGAGGTTCTCGATCGCGGGCCGGCGGTAGGCGGCGCCGGTCGCGATGATGACCGCGTGCGCCGGGATGGACACGCCGTCGTCCGCCTCGACGATGTACGGCTTGCGCCGGCACTGCAGGCGCTTCGCGCTCTTCGCAATGACCACCTGCGCGCCGAACTTTTCCGCCTGTGCCTGCGCGCGCGCCGCGAGCTCCTGTCCCGCGATACCGCTCGGAAACCCGAGATAGTTCTCGATGCGCGAGCTCGCGCCCGCCTGCCCGCCGGGCGAGTTGCTCTCGAGCACGAGCGTGTCGAGCCCTTCGGAGGCGGCGTACACCGCGGCGGCGAGGCCCGACGGGCCCGCGCCGATGATGACGACGTCGCGCACCTGCTGCTGGTCGATCGCATCGTTGAAGCCGAGGCTTTCGGCGATGCGGCGATTGCCGGGGCGGCGCAGGACGAGATCGCCGCGACAGATCAGTACCGGCACGTCCGCGTCGGTTACGCGAAAGCGGTCGAGCAGCTCCTGGACGTCCGGATCCCGGTCGAGATCGATGTAGTGGTAGGGATGGCCGTTGCGCGACAGGAACGCCTTGACCCGCAGGGTATCTCCACAGTGATCCGAGCCGATGAGCACCTCGCCCTGGCCGCGTGCGAACAGCTCCGCCCGGCGCCGGATCAGGGCGCGCATGATGATCTCGCTGAGCTCGGCATCCGTCTGCACCAGCTCGAGGAGCCGTTCGCGGTCGAGCTCGATGACCTCGCCGGCGGCGACGGCGCGCGCCCGGGTGAGCGAGCGGCGGCCGGAGAGCGTGTTGATCTCCCCGCTGAAATGCCCGGGTCCGTGCACGGCCACGCGTTCCTCGCCGGCAACCGATTGCTTCGTGATCTCGATTGCGCCTCGGGTCACGACGAGGAAGGGCGCGGCCGGTGCGCCGGCCTCGACCAGCACGTCGCCGGGCTGCATCGCGCGCTGCCGACCCCGCTGCGCGATCCGGGCGATCTGCGCCGCGCTGAGGGCCGGAAACGTCGCGTCGCGGCGAGTGATCGGAGGAGGCGAAGTCTGTGTAACGGTCTCGGTCATGCTGCTCCCGGGCGCGCTCGACTCGGTTCAGCTTACCGGAGCAGGCGAAGCGCCGATCACGTCCGGTCGCGGTCCCAGGACGATCCCCGACTGCGGTCGCGCCGTTCTAGGTGGATTTCCCGATCGACGGCGAGGCGTATGGCGCGGACGCCGGGACGCGGCTGCCGGTATTCCTCGTTCCGGTTATCCGCAATAGCGCTTCACGCACTCGAGCAGCTCGTCGAGATCGATGGGCTTCTCGATGCGGCCGACGGTCGCCGGGTGTCTCGTCGCGCTGTCCTTGGCGGCGCTCAACACCACGACCGGTATGGCGGCAACATCGTCCGGCTCCTCCTTGAGCCGCTCGAGGAACGTGCTGCCGCCCATCGTGGGCATCATGAGATCGAGAAGAATGAGAGCCGGACGCTCCGCGCTCGTACGCAGGCATTCGAGCGCTTCGTGCCCGTTGGCCGCCGTGAGGACCGGGTAGCCGGCGTCGGCGAGCAGGTCGCGCAGACTTTCGCGGATGTCCGGCTCGTCCTCGACCAGCAGGAGCGGTTTAGGGCCGGGGGACGCCACGGGGCAGCTCCACGATGAACGCCGAGCCCTCGCCGAGCGCGCTCTCGACGCGGATCGTGCCTTCGTGCAGTTCGAGGATCTGGCGCACGATGAAAAGACCGAGCCCGAGGCCGCCGGGCGTCGCTTCCGAGGCTACGCGCTCGAAGCGCTGGAAGATCCGGTCCTGGTCCTCGCGCGCGATGCCGCGCCCGTGATCGCGGACGGCCAGGAGGGCGAGCGCGGCGCTGCCCCGCACCGTCACCTCGATCGGCTTGCCTTCGCCGTAGCGGGCGGCGTTGGTGAGCAGATTGACCAGCACCTGGTCGATCCGGAAGCGGTCCCAATGACCGACCACCGGCTCCGGGGCATCGAGCGACAGCGTCGATCCGATCACGGTGATCTCCGGGGCCATGCGCTCGACGATCTCCCGCGCCAGCTCCGCGAGGTCGAAAGCTTCGCGGTGCAGGGCCAGTTTGCCGAGCGCCAGGCGGGAGATATCGAGCATGTCGTCGACCAGACGTGCGAGCCGGCGCACCTGACGGTCCATCTGATCGACGAGCGCCGGCACACGCTCGATCGCGTTTGCCGGCGCGTTCGGCTGGATCGCGCGGCGGATGATCTGGGCCTGCAGCGAGATCGCCGTGAGGGGCGTCTTCAGCTCGTGCGAGGCGATGGAGAGGAACTCATCGCGCGCCCGCACCGCCTCGCGCAGCTCGCTCTCGATCGCTTTCGTTTCGGTGGCATCGCGCACCGTGCCGATGATTTTCACAGGGCGTCCCTGGGCGTCGCACTCGGTCCGTCCGGCCGCGGCGAGCCAGTGGATGGTCCCGTCGGGCCACACCACGCGAAACTCGTGCGCGTAGGAGCCGCGCTCGCGGAAGGCGCGGTCCTGGTTCTCGCGCACCCGTGCCCGGTCGTCGGGGTGCACGTGCGCGAGCAGCGTTTCGCGCGTCCACTCGGGCAGCGGCACTTCGTGGCCGAAGAGGCGGTCGTGCTGCTCGTCGCGCCAGAAGTTCCAGTCCGGGAGATCGATCTCCCAGACGCCGACGCGGGCGGCCTGCGTCGCGCGCTGCAGCCGCTCCTGCCCGCGCCGGAACCGCTCTTCGCGCTCGCGCAGCGTGCGCTCGGCCTGCTTCTGCGCCGACTGGTCCTGCATCGCACCGAGCATCCGGACCACCTTGCCGGCGGAATCGCGCAACACGTAGCCGCGGTCGAGCACTTCCGCGTACGAACTGTCGGCCCGCCGGAAGCGGTACGCGACCTCCCAGCGCGATTCGGGTCCGCCGAGCAGCCGGTCCAGGGCCGCGGAGACGTGCCCGCGGTCTTCGGGATGGACGCGCTGGTACCAGAAATCGAAGTCGCTCTCGATGACCTCTTCCGGGTAGCCGTATTCGTCGCAGATCGCGTGGTTCCACTCGACGGTGTTGGTGAGCGCGTCCCAGTCGTAGAGCAGGTCGCGGGTCGCGGCCCCGATCATCCGGTACCGCAGCTCGCTCTGGCGCAGCGCCGCTTCGAGCCGGTGACGTTCGGCGCGTTCCAGAAGGAGTGCGCGCTGCCGCCGCTCGTGCTCGATGAGCCACTTGAGCTTGCCGCGCACGCGGTCCGGTTCGAGCGGCTGCCGAATCAGCTCGACCGGGGCGTTCTCCTGCCCCGGGAACCGAACCGGGCGCTCGTCGCCCTGCGGGAGCAGTATGCCGAGCGGCAGACTCCTCCCGTGCTCGCAGTTGCGGATCAGAGCGGCGAGCCCCAGATTGGCCATGGCGGGCAGTCGTACGTCGAGCACGGCGGCGGCGTACCCTTCGTCGCCCGCCAGCATCTTGAGCGCCTGATAGCCGGTCGGAACCACGGTCGGATCGACGCCTTCTTCCCGGTGCAGCCGCGCTAGCTCCTCCACGTCGGCGCGGTCGCTTACGATCAGGACCTTCAGCGGCTCGAGGCCCGCCGGCGCCTCGTGCGGTCCGGCTGCGCGCGCGAGGCCCGCCACCCGCGGGTCCAGGCGCAGGTGCAAACTGGAAAGCCGCTTCATGGCGGTGCCTCCGGATCGATGGCGAACCGAGCGTGCCCGGCGGAAGAAGGTCGCATGCGCTTTACCTCGGCCTCCATGCGGAGTCATCGCCGCGCGCCGCAGCCGCGAGAACCTCGACGGCGCCGATCGCATCGGCGGCGTACGCGTCGCCGCCGAGCCGGCGCCAGAGCTCCGGCACGCGGTTGAGCACGCCGCCGCCGAGCAGCACCAGGACGCTGCGTCCGCGGCGCGCGCGCAGCTCGGCAATAAGCGCCGCCGCTTTGCAGAGGTGCGTTGCTCCCGACACCGACAGGCAGAGGGCGTGCGCCTCCGCGCGCTCCACGATGTCGATCACGGCGTCTGCAGGCACATTGGCGCCGAGATGCGATGTCTCCCAGCCGGCGGCCTGGAGGAGATAGGCGACCATGCGTGCGCCGCATTCGTGCGCCTCGCCGGGGGCGCAGGCGACGACGGCGCGTCCCCGGGTCGCCGCGGGCCGGGGCAGGCGTTCCTGGAGCTGATCGATGAGCATCTGGGCGACCGCGCTGCCGTAATGCTCGAGCGCCACCGAGATCAGGTTCGTCTGCCACAGCAGGCCGAGCTCGTACAGCGCCGGCTGCAGCACGCGCACGTAGAGATCCGGAACGGAGACGCCGGCGCCGGCCGCCTGGTGCAGCAGCGCGGCGGCTTCGTTGCGGCGCAGCGCCAGGATCGCCTCGACGACGCGGCGCGCGAGAGCACCGAGCGGATGCGCCTCGTCGATGTAGCTGACACCTTGCAGGGAATCGCGGCTGCAGTAGAGCGGATCGCTGCGTGCGGTTGACGGATCCTCGCAAGCGCGCAGCGCCCCTTCGATGATGGCCGCGCCCGCGTGCGCCTCCGCCGCAGGAACGAAGTCGGGAAGCACGCTCGCGAGCGCTTCGAGGTTGGCGGTGAGATGCGCTTCCGGGATGCCGGCGCTCGACCACACCGCGCGCGCCCAGCACGCGTATTCGAGGAAGAGCTGCGGCACGTCGAACGCCATCGCCTGCGACAGATGCGCGGCATGGAACAGGGTCTGGTCCATGTAGCGCTGCAGGCTGCCGCCCTGAGCGTGTGCGGCGAGATGCGGATAGAGATCGAGCAGTCGTGCCACCGTTGCGGCGGCAATGTCGTGGCGCCGCTCGTTGAGCCGGTGGCTCGCAAGCGGCTGCATGGCGATCACAGCGCGGTGCTCGCGGAGGCGCACTGAAAGTCCGCCCGCCGCCGGTAAGGCTGCTTGCAGGGAACGGCGTTCATCATTGAACTGATCCTCCGTTCCGCAACGCGTTCGGTGCCGGTCCGCGCCGGCACCCGCAAGTGATCGTGTGCAGTGCGCGCGGTCATGGACCGGCGCGCCCGGAGTCCGTATACGCTAATCTAATCCGGGAAGCGTGACCCGACCATAGGGTGGAGTCGGCAGAACGGTGCCTTGCGCGACCGAGGCGGTAACGTTTCCGAGGAGCGGTACTACAGCCCGAATTCGACAACGCCCGGACCCGTTCGGCATAGTAGCCGCCGGCGGCGTCTGACGTCGTCCGGTCCACGGGACCTCGGCCTCGACGGCGGAGCGGAGGGTCGGGTCGATTTCTCGATAATCGGAATGAGAAACATTCCCTCCGACGCGCCGATGCAGAACGAGCAACAGCGGCGCGGCCGCACGCGAGGCTGCGCGTGATCAGTGCCTACAGGCTCCACCGGAACATGAAGCGGTTTCGCGGCATCACGCGGCCGCTTTCCCGCGACGACGGGTCGCCAGCGGCGCGCACGTGATGGCCGGGCAGGACTGAGACGGTCGGGCGGCGCGTGGTCGCCGCCCCTGGATCATCTTGCGGACCGCTTCACGAGGCCGGAACGATCGGCGTTTCCGGAATCTTCACGACCGGAAGCGTCAGCACTTCCGCGGCGAAGCCGTCCTCCTTCCGCGTTACCGAAAGCACCTGCGTGTCGTTCAGGCGCCGGCTCAAGCCGTAGAGCACGCCGTCCTGGTGCACGAAGGTGATCTTGTCGCCCGGTCGGAGCAGCTCGAACGTGCGACGCACGCCCGGCACGTTGAGCACGGCGTTCAGGTCGTTGGTGCTGAGCTTCAGCTCCCGGAAAATCCGCTCGAGCGTGTCGTTCGGCCGGACCACGACTTCGACCCGGCCCGTCGGCGGGAGCTCGATCTCTTCCTGCACCGCTTCGGCGACCGGCTCCTGAGCGGGATCATCCTGCGGGGTTTCGGCAGCCGCAACGGGCGCGGCGGGCGGTGTCGTCGGGCGCGACAGGGAGTGCGCGAGCGTGCCGCCGATGAGCGGCGACAGCAGCACGAGCAACACCCACCAGCCGTAGCGCTTGCTGCGCGGGGTGCTGAAGGTAAGCTCGTGGTTGAAGGTCAGCGGAGTCTTCCGTCTCACCGTGTCGTACCTCCCGGATGAGGCAATCGATCATAAGTGATGGGGCGGCGACTTCAACGAAGGGCCGCTGCAGGTCTTCGGCCCGCAGCTACACGCCGTCGGAACGCGAAGGCGAGAGACGGCTAGGAGTAAACGCGGTCGTCACTTCCGCCGGCCGGTGGTCGGGAACGGACAAGGCAGGCGCCGCTCTGGTGACCGCCCGGCGTCACGGCGTAGACTGAGGCGGCGCAGGCGAAGGAGGAGCGATCGTGGCGTCCCTGCCCATACCCGCCGTTTTCGTCGGTCACGGCACGCCGATGAATGCGCTGGACCGCAACCGCTACACGGAGGCATGGCGCGCGTTCGGTGCCTCGATCCCCAAGCCGCGCGCGATACTCGCGGTGTCGGCTCACTGGTACATCAACGCGACGGCGGTGACGACGATGACGCAGCCGCCGACGATCCACGATTTCTACGGCTTTCCGCAGGCGCTGTTCGACGTCCGGTATCCGGCCCCGGGCGCACCGGAGCTGGCCGAAGAGGTGGCGGATGCCGTGAAGCCGGAATTCCTCGGGCGCGACAGCGACGGCTGGGGCATCGATCACGGCACCTGGTCGGTGCTCGTGCACATGTTTCCGAACGCGGATGTGCCCGTGGTGCAGCTTTCGATCAACGCAGCGAAGCCGCTCGAATACCACCCGGAGCTCGGCGCGAAGCTCGCGCCGCTGCGCGAACGGGGCATTCTGATACTTTGCAGCGGGAACGTCGTGCACAATCTGCGCCGCATCGAACGGCAGCGCGCGGAAGCGGCCTTCGACTGGAACCGGCGTTTCGACGAGGCGACCAGGGCGATCCTCACGGAGGCGCCCGCCGATGCGTTGAAGCTGCGCGAGCACCCGGACTACGTCCTCGCCGCGCCGACGCCCGATCATTTCATTCCGCTGCTCTATCTGGCGGGGCTCGCAGCCGCTGCCGGTGAGCCTGCCGGCGTTCTGGTCGAGGGCTACGCCATGGGTTCGATCTCGATGACCGCCTTTACGCTCGGGATGGACGGTGTGCAGCCGCCCGGCGGTGGGCGCGGTGCGCCGCCGATCGACGGCGTACCCGGCGACCAGACGAACTTATAAGAAGACGAAACGCCGCCCGCGGCACCGAATGGCTTCCGGCGCACCGGCCCCGGGCGCCTTGCTACTGTCGGCGGAAGTACGCCGTGAGGTCGTGGGTTTTCAGCGCCGACACGTCCTTGGGGATTTCCTCGACGACCATACGCGCCACGTCCTTGTCGAGGTGCTTGCGCAGTGCTCCCAGGAACTTCGGCGGCGCGACCAGGATCAGCTTGTCGTAGCGGCGATCGATGCGCGCCTTGTCGAGATAGCGCGCAATGTCGCGCGCGAACATCCTGACGCTGTGGTCGATCGCGCCCTGCGCTTCGCGGTCGCTCGCCGTGCCGCCGGTCGGCGCCGCGCCCGGCTTTCCGACGCCGCCGTGCCCGTCGAAACGCGGCTCGCTGTCCGATCGCAGGTCCCGCTCGTGCTGGCGCGCGGTTGGATTCACCATGTTATCGATCTCGATCAGCTTCTCGTTCCGTCTGCCGACCTGCAGCACGCGCGCGCGGCTCTCGTCGGCGGCAATGATCCATGTGGTCGCCATGGGAGAATCAGCCGGATGGAGTCCCGAGATTAGACAGCGGCCGAGTCGGATGTTCGGGCCGGCGCATCCCGGGAGCGGGAACTGCGTTCTGCGCCTCTTCTCGAACCGATTGCTTCCGGCGGGGTGGGCGCTGATACCGAGGAAACGCGGCGGTTTCGGGAGTTACCGCCGCTTGCGCGAACTTGCCGGATGAGAGCGCGGAGCGGCGGCCAGCCTGCGCGGCTGTCGAAACCGTACGCACGCCGTAGCGACAGCCGGGGCGATATTCTGCCGCTTCGAGTTGGCGCAGCTGATGATTTCTCTCTTGAGTCGGCAGGTGGTGCGATCACTCTTTTCCGGCGCTTACTCCGGCAGGCTGGCGCCCGAGCCGCCCATCTCGGCCGGAAGATCCTTCATTTTCGGCAGCCCGTCGCGGAGGCGCAGCACCGTGCTCTCATAGTTCACGTGCACGGAGGGACGGTAAGGCAAGTCCGGTATGACGGCGGCGTACACGTCGGTAAGCCCCAGGCCGGGTGCTCGGTGAACACGTGACCGCCGCAGATCTTGCGCCACTCGCGGTCGCTGTTCGCGCTCTTGCTGTAGGCGCCGATATTCTCCGCGCCGCGGGTTACTCGCACCACGTTCGTGTCCCAGAGCGAGAAGGCGTTGATCGGGCCGGCGGACCAGCGCCGGCAGGACTCGCAATGACGAGCCCATCGCGGCCGGCTCGCCGCTCACCTCGAATTCCACCGCGCCGCAGAAGCAGCTGCCCCTGTAAGTCCCCTCGGCTTCCATGCTCCGCCTCTCCTGGTGTCCGGTGTGTCGACTATACGGGGATGCTGCTATCGGGCACAGGGGCGCGTGCCGGTCCGGTGCACTGATGCGGTCCGCGGGCCCGGTCGCGTCGGCCGACGAGACGTGCACCAAACGCCTGACGTTGCGCACCCGCGCTCTCACTCCCTGGGTGTACCCCTCATGGGCACGAAGCGCACGGGCAGCGTCTGCAGCGTTTCCGTTCCCGTTGCCGTACGGCGCAGCACGAGCAGTTCCTGAATGCCGGTTCCCACCGGAATCGCCATCAAACCCCCGATTCGCAGCTGCTCGAGCAGGGCGGAAGGGACTTTCTCGGGGGCGGCGGTTACGACGATGCGGTCGTAGGGGGCGTGCTCGGGCCAGCCGAGGTAGCCGTTGCCGACGCGCACGTGCACGTTGCGGTAACCGAGCGACGAGAGCGTCCGGCGAGCGCGTTCCGCGAGCTCCGGAATGATCTCGATCGTATACACGTCCCGTGCGAGCTCGGCGAGTATCGCCGCCTGATACCCGGATCCGGTTCCTATCTCGAGCACGCGGTGATGCGGCGCGACATCGAGCGCCTCCGTCATGAAGGCGACGATGTACGGCTGGGATATCGTCTGTCCGCGGCCGATGGGTACCGGTCGATCGTCGTAGGCCCGGGCGCGCTGCGGCTCGGGGACGAACAGGTGGCGCGGCACCCGGCGCATGGCGTCGAGCACACGAGTATCGCGGACACCGCGAGCGCGGATCTGCTCGTCGACCATCCGGACGCGCGCCGCCTCCCAATCGATCGCCTCGGCGGCAGTCGCCGCATCGCCGCAGAGCACCGCGGCAATGGCAAGTGCAGGCACGAGCGCGAATCGAAAGTTCCGAACCACGTTTGCTTCAACGGTACTGCAGTTTCGGGCCACGACAGGCAAGACCGATCCCGAGTCGAAGGGGCGCCCGTCGCGAAGCCAGTGTCATGCTAACCGAAACGAGGTGGCGTCTCGACCTCCGCGCCATCGCGTGTTGCTTGTTGTCGGCGCTCGCTCTCGGGGTGACAATGCTTGCCCTGTTTTCGGGCGAACCGGTACCCGCGGAGACCGATTGATCGCCGTCTCGCGGGGGCCACGGAGCGCTTCGCGGCTCAAGGAGGAACTGTCATGCCCGCCATCATGCGTCCCGATCCCACCTTCTATCCTTCCCCGCGTCTCGCGATGGAAGCGCCGGACGAGCAGCACGCCTTCGTCGCCCTGCTGCAGCCGGACCGAAAGGAGCCCGATGCGCTCGCCGTAGTCGACACGCGGCCCGGTTCGTCGACATACGGCCGGGCGGTGCACAAGGTCGAGCTCTCACACACTGGCGACGAGCTGCACCATTTCGGCTGGAACGCGTGCAGCTCGATGCTCTGCCCGATGACGGGGCACCCGTTCACCGAGCGGCGCTACCTGATCGTGCCGGGGATGCGCTCGTCGCGCCTCTACATCGTCGACACGAAGCCCGACCCGCGTCAGGCGCAGATCGTAAAAGTGATCGAGCCGGAGGAAGTGATCGCGCGCACCGGCTACTCGCGCCCGCACACCGTGCACTGCGGACCGGAAGGCGTGTACATCAGCACGCTCGGCGGAAAGGGCGCCGACGGTACGGAGGGCGTCCCCGGCATCTTCCTCCTCGACTGCGAGAGCTTCGAGGTTCTCGGGCGCTGGGAGATGGAGCGCGGCGATCAGCGCATGAGCTACGACTTCTGGTGGAACATCCCGCACGACTACATGGTGTCCAGCGAATGGGCGCTCCCGCCGCAGTTCGAGAACGGTCTGGTGCCGGAGGATCTGATCGGCAACCGCTACGGCCACCGGCTGCACTTCTGGGATCTGCGCGAACGCCGGCATATGCAGACGATCGATCTCGGCGAGAACCATCAGATGGTGCTCGAGATCCGCCCGGCGCACGATCCGACCAAGGACTACGGCTTCGTCGGCGTGGTGATCGACACCACCAATCTGGAGGCCTCGATCTGGACGTGGTGGCGCGAGAACGGGAAGTTCCGCGCCGCGAAGACCGCGACGGTGCCGCCCGAGCCCGCCTCGGCCGACCGGCTTCCCGATATGCTCAAGCCTTTCAAGGCGGTACCGCCGCTGGTGAGCGACATCGATCTGTCGCTCGACGACAAATACCTCTATGTCTCGTGCTGGGGGACGGGAGAGATGCGGCAGTACGACGTGTCCGATCCCATGGCGCCGAAGCTCACCGGCTCGGTGCGGCTCGGCGGGATCGTCGAGCACACGCCGCACCCGGGCGGACGGGCGTTCGGCGGCGGGCCGCAGATGGTCGAGATCAGCCGCGACGGGGAACGCATCTACTTCACCAACTCGCTCTACAGCACCTGGGACCGGCAGTTCTACCCCGACGGCATACCGGGTGCGATGGTGATGGTGCGCGCGAAGCCGGGCGGCGGGCTCGAGCTCGACCGGGAGTTCTGTGTCGGGTTCGAGGACGGCTATCGCGCGCACCAGGTGCGGCTCGAAGGCGGCGACTGCTCGACGGACTCGTTCTGCTTCCCGTCGGCCTGAGGCGCCGCCGTGGGCGCGCTCGTTGACGGCGCCGGGGCGCACCTCTGGACCTGGACGGCTGTTATCGCGCTCGGCGCCTACCACGGCGTGAACCCCGCGATGGGGTGGCTGCTCGCCGTCTCGAACGGCATGCAGGCGCGGCGCGCGAGCGCGGTATTTCGCGCGCTGCCGCCGATCGCCGCGGGCCACGTGCTCGCGATGGTCGCGGCGCTGCTGCCGTTCGCGCTGCTCGGCGTGTACGTGGAGCGTCTCGAGGGGCTGCGCGGGGCGGCGGCGCTGCTCCTGATCGGCTTCGGTCTCTACAAGCTGCGCGTGCAGCGCCATCCCCGGCTGCTCGCGCGCATCGGCCCGTCGCAGCTGACGTTGTGGTCGTTCCTGATGGCGACCGCGCACGGAGCCGGATTGATGCTCGTGCCGGTGGTGCTGGGGCTGCAGGCCGGCGGCGACCCGGCGCACGCGGCGCGCATGGGACACCACGCGCCGGCCGGCCTCGCGGGCGGCGGTTTCGGCCTGGTGCTGGCAGCGGCGCTGATCCATACCGCGGCGATGGTAGTCGCCGGCGGCGCGATCGCCTGGATCGTGTATCGCTACGTCGGCCTGGGCCTGCTGCGCCGCGCCTGGTTCAACCTCGAATTGCTGTGGGCCATGGTGCTCGTGGCGGTCGGCGCCGCGGCGCTCGCAGCGGTTCTGCGCTGAGGGTCTCGGAATCGCTGCACGATGCGGCACGTGACGAAGCCGCGGCCGTGCGCCGCGGTCGTTCGCGCAGCGGCAGGAGTGACGCTCTATCCCGCAGGCGAAGCGGAGACGATCTCGATACCGGCGTCACGGATGGCACGCAGCAGACGCTCGACGTGCTCCTGATCCGCGGTCTCGACGACGCAGGTAGCGCGCACGCGGCTCACATCGGGGCCGGAGAATATGCGGTCGTGACTGATGTCCTTGATGCTCGCACCCGTGCCGGCGATGAGCGCCGCGAGCCTCGCGAGTGCCCCGGGACGATCGCTGATGACCGCGGTGAAGCGGCAGAGCCGCCCGTCCGCGACGAGCCCCAGCTCGATCACCCGATCGAGGATGTTGAGATCGATATTGCCGCCGCTCAGGATCAATACCACCCGTTTGCCCGCGAGCGCCGGGAAGCGGCGGCGCAGGAGTGCCGCGAGGACGGCCGCCGCAGCGCCCTCCACGACGCACTTCTCGAGCTCGAGCAGCCGGAAGATGGCGAGGGCGAGCGCCTCCTCGTCGACGGCCGCCACGCCGTCGACGCGCGGCGCGGCGAGCGCAAAGGCGACATCGCCGACGCGGCTGACGGCGAGGCCGTCGGCGAGGGTCGGCCGCGTATCGACCGCGGTCGGCGCGCCGGCCGCGAGCGCGGCGCCGAAGCTCGGGGCATGCTCGGGCTCGACGCCGAGAACCCGTACTTCGGGCCGCAGCGCTTTGACCGCCGTCGCCACGCCGGCGAGCAGACCGCCGCCGCCGACCGGCACGACGATCGCGTCCGCGTCGGGCACCTCCTCGAGGATCTCGAGCCCGACGGTGCCCTGACCCGCGATCACCTCGACGGAATCGAATCCGTGCACGTAGGTCAGCCCGTCGGTGCGCGCGAGCGCATCGGCGTGCGTCCGTGCGTCGGCAAACGACTCGCCGTGCAGCACGACGCGCGCACCGAGGCGCCGGCAGGTCGACGCCTTGATGAGCGGCGCGTTGACCGGCATGACGACGGTCAGGGGGATGCCGAGAAGACCGCCGTGATAGGCGAGGCCGAGCGCGTGATTGCCGGCCGAAGCGGCGATCACGCCGCGCCGGCGCTGCTCGGCGGACAGCAGCATCAGGGCGTTTCTCGCGCCGCGCTCCTTGAAGCTTCCGGTGCGCTGCAAGTACTCGTCCTTGGTATGGATGCGGCAGCCCGTGAGCTCGGAGAGCGGCACCGAGACGGTGCAAGGCGTCGGTGCGATACCGTCGCGAATGCGGGCGCGGGCGGCCTGGATGTCGCCGAGCGAGAGCATGGGCGCTAACCGATCGTGCGCGCCGGCAGCCGGGTTTCGCGGGCAGCACGGCGGCGTATGCGGTACCGCGACGGGAGCGAAGTTTCGAATACCGACCCCATGAGTCCGGAGCGTAGGGACGTCGCCGGCATATGACAACGCGGGAAGTACCTAGCGCCGCGTGGCGCGTCGGCGAACGCCGCGCTTTCGCAAGGAATCGGCGCGCCGCGCCACCGCGATCGCGAGGAACGCCTTCGTAGGCGCTCGGAATATGCGGCAATGAGCTCGGAAACAATACGTTAGAATTGCCCGTGCAGCGGCCTCTTTGCGCCGCACGTGTTTTCGTTCATCAGCGAGTACTCATGCGCGATCCGACGCCGAAGACCATTTACCTCAAGGACTATGCACCGCCCGCGTTCCTGATCGACAGGATCGATCTCGACGTGGCGATTTTCGAGGAGGCCACCCGTGTCGCGTCGCGGCTCGCGGTGCGCCGCAATCCGGCGGCGACAGGCGCCCGCGCGCCGCTGGTGCTCGACGGCGAGGCCCTCACGCTCGAGTCGGTGACGCTCGACGGCCGGCGGCTCGCCGAGGGGGAGTACGTCCTCGATGCCGAGCATCTGAGCATTGCGGACGTGCCCGACGCGTTCGTGCTCGAGACAGTGTGCCGCATTCGCCCGCAGGACAACACGGCGCTGTCGGGCTTTTACGTTTCCAAGGACGGCTACTTCACGCAGTGCGAGGCCGAGGGCTTCCGGCGTATCACATACTTCATCGACCGCCCGGACGTGATGGCGCGCTACACCACGACGCTGCACGCCGACAAGGACCGCTATCCGGTGCTGCTCTCGAACGGCAACCTCGTCGCGAGCGGCGACGAGGCGCCGGCGCGCCCGGGCGGCGCGGCGCGCCACTGGGCCCGATGGGAAGATCCGTTCCCGAAGCCCTCGTACCTGTTCGCCATGGTGGCGGCGAAGCTCGACCGGCTGGAGGACACCTTCGTGACGCGCTCGGGGAAGACCGCGCGGCTCGCGATCTACGTGGAGCCCGGCAAGCTCGATCAGGCGGGCTACGCCATGGAAGCGCTGAAGAAGGCGATGAAGTGGGACGAGGACGTGTTCGGCCTCGAGCTCGACCTCGATCAGTACACCATCGTCGCGGTCGGCGACTTCAACATGGGCGCGATGGAAAACAAGGGGCTCAACATCTTCAACACCAAGTACGTGCTCGCGCGCCCCGACATCGCGACCGACGTCGACTACCAGAACATCGACCGGGTCGTCGGGCACGAGTACTTCCACAACTGGACGGGGAACCGCGTCACCTGCCGCGACTGGTTCCAGCTGTCGCTCAAAGAGGGGCTCACCGTGTTCCGCGAGCAGGAGTTCGGCGCGGATCTCTATTCGCGGCCGGTGCAGCGCATCCGCGAGGTCCGCGCGCTGCGCGCGCGCCAGTTCCCGGAGGATGCGAGCCCGATGGCGCACCCGGTGCGGCCGCAGTCCTACATCGAGATCAACAACTTCTACACGGCCACGGTGTACGAGAAGGGCGCCGAGGTCGTGCGCATGATCCACACGCTCGTCGGCGCCGAGAATTTCCGCAAGGGCATGGATCTCTACTTCCGGCGCCACGACGGCCAGGCGGTCACGACCGACGACTTCGTGCAGGCAATGGCCGACGCCTCGGGCGTCGACCTCGGGCAGTTCAAGCGCTGGTACGATCAGGCCGGCACGCCGACGGTCGAAGTGATCGACGCCTATGACGCCGCCTCCGGACGCTACACGCTCACCGTCCGGCAGTCCTGTCCGCCGACACCGGGGCAGCCGACGAAGCTTCCGTTTCACATTCCGCTGGCGCTCGGCCTCGTCGGGCCCGACGGGCGCGACATTCCCCTGCAACTCGAGGGCGAGCCGGCCCCGGCGGGAACCACCCGCGTGCTCTCGGTCACCGAGCCCGAGCAGCGCTTCGTCTTCGTCAACGTGCCGGCGCGGCCCGTGCCGTCGATCGCGCGCAACTTCTCGGCGCCGGTGCACGTGAAGTACGCCTACGACGAGGCGGCTCTGGCGCATCTGATGGCGCACGACAGCGATCCGTTCAACCGCTGGGAGGCGGGGCAGCGGCTCGCGACCGCGGTCGTGCTGCGCGGCGTCGAGGACCGTCGCGCCGGGCGCGCGCTGCACGTGCCGCAGAGCTTCATCGACGCATTCGCACGCGTGCTCGCGGCCGCCGACGCCGATCCGGCGTACGCCGCCGAGGCGCTGACGCTGCCGTCCGAGCACTACCTGGCCGAGCAGATGGAGGAGGTCGATGCGGATGCGCTGCACGCCGTGCGGATCGAGCTCGCGCGCGTGCTTGCCGAGCGCCTGTACGACGCGCTGCTCGCCGCTTATCGCCGGCACGAAGTGAAGGGCCCTTACCGGCCCGACGCGGAGTCGGCGGGGAAGCGGGCGCTGCGCAACCTGTGTCTCGCGTATCTCATGGAAACGGGCGCGAGGGAGGCGCGCGATCTCGCCTACGCGCACTTCGAGCGCGCCGACAACATGACCGACAGCTTCGCAGCGCTCGCCGTGCTCGCGGACTTCGACTGCCCGGAGCGGGTGCGGGCGCTCGAGGCGTTCTACGCGCGCTGGAAGGACGAGCCGCTCGTGGTCGACAAGTGGCTGCGGGTGCAGGCCACCTCGCGGCTCCCGGGGACGCTCGCGGAAGTGAAGCGCCTCACCGCGCATCCGGCGTTCTCGCTCCGCAATCCCAACAAGGTGTATGCGCTGATCGGCGGCTTCAGCCAGGGCAACCACGTTCGCTTCCACGCCGCGGACGGCAGCGGCTACGCGTTCCTGGCGGAGCAGGTGCTCGCGCTCGATCGGCTCAATCCGCAGGTCGCCGCGCGCATGGCGCGCGCGTTCGACCGATGGAGGAAGTTCGACCCCGGCCGCCGGGCGCACGCGCAGGCGGCGCTCGAGCGCGTGCGCGACACGCCCGGGCTGTCGAAGGACGTCGCGGAGATCGTCACGAAAATGCTCCAGTGAAGACGTCCGGTTCACGCCGCGGTTCCGCGCAGGACGCGGAAGCGGTGGGTGCACGAGCCGCGGGGTGGTTGCACGGCGGGTGCACCGGACGCGTCGGTGCCGCCGGCCGATCCTCGCTACTTCCCGACGGCTTTGCGATACCGCGCCATGCTGTCGGCGGGCCAGTATTCGCTGCGCCGGTAGTATTCCGGAACGGCAGGTACGTCCGCCGGCAACGGCACCCACGGCTGTTTCGTGGACGTGTAGATGTGTATGTCGGGCGCGCAGGCAGCCGGATTCTCGAGCGTTCCGACGCGCACGAAGTGAATCGCCCGGCCCGCGGCGCTGTAATGGCTCCACAGCGCCACCTTGCAGACGGGGCAGCGCACGATCTCCTGCCCCCGGCCGCTGCTCGTCGGTGTGACGATGCGCTCGATCTCGCCGCGGATCAGCTCGAACCGATCCGTCTCGATCAGCGCGTTCACGGCGAACGCCGACCCCGATTCGCGCTGGCACCACGTGCAGTGGCAGCAGTGCACGAAGAGCGGTGTCGTCAGCACGCGGTAGCGCGCCTGCCCGCAGGTGCAGCGTCCGTCGAGCGATTGGCTCGCTTCGATGCCCGTATCCATCGGCTGCTCCGAGGGGATGATCGCAGGTTGTGGCCGCCGCGCAAACAGGATCGGCCGCGGTGTTCGCCGTGTTGCGCACCGTATGCGGCAGGTAACCGAGGCCGTCGACGCAGCGTCATGACAGTCCTCGAGCGCGGCGTCGCGATAGGGCTCGTCCGGCAACTTCCGTAGCCGCAGCTTTCCGGCGAACTCGGCAGCCGCAGAGGCGCCGACGTGCCGGCCGGGCGAGCCGTCAGGCAGGGACGCAGCGGGCGTCTCGATTGCCGCAACGGCTGCGCGAGTTCTTCCGGCGACGATCGCGCGCTTCCCGGTTCGCGAGCACGAAGAAGGGGGGCGGCTACGAGTGCAGCAATCGGCGCTCGTACCCGGTCAAACGTGAACCGGCCAGGCTCGGCTCGGGCGCATGCCCGACAGCGGACGTGGTTCTACACGCGGGACCCGCGGCTCGCATGGATGCCGGCAACTGCAACGAGGCCGGCGCCAAGCTGGCCCAAGACCCGGAGGAACAACCGATGAACCAGGAGCAGCGTCATCTGGTCGTGCTGGTCACGCACGGTACGGACCACGAGCTGTCGTCCGTCGCTTTTACGATCGCCAACGGCGGTATCACCGCGGGACTCAATGTAGCCGTGTTTCTTACGAGCGCCGGCGTGGACTTGGTGCGCAGGCGTGCGGCGGATACCACGGTGGTGAACCCGCTCGAGCCGCTGGCGCGGCTGATCGAGGACTTCCGGAACCGCGGCGGACAGATATGGGCATGCACGCCGTGCGTAAGAGCCCGAGGGTACGAGGCGTCGGATCTGATCGAAGGTGTCGAGATCACCGGCGCGAGCAAGGTGCACGAGCTCATCAAGAACGGCGCGGCAACGCTGAGCTTCTGACGCAGGCAAGTTAGAGGTTCGCGGGCGGTATGTGGGCGGCGACGGTCGTCGCCGCGCGGTTCTTGCGTCTCTCGACATGGCGGAACGCGCGCTTAAGGAAGGGAAGAGCGGTTCGTCGGCGGCGTTTCCGCGTCGCGGGGAGCGTCTGCACGTGCGCGGCAATGCACGGGCGGCGCCGACCGGCGCTATCGGGGCTCAGGCCGTCGGCGCTTCCGCGATCGCGGCGTCGGCGATCGGCGCGCTGGCGCTCGGTGCCCTCGCTCTCGGCGCCCTGGCGCTCGGTGCTTTGGTCGTCGGTCGTGTCGCCGTCGGACGGTTCGCCGTGGGCAGTTCGCGGCTGCGCCGGTTGGAGATCGAGGAACTGCGCGTCAGGCGGCTGCATGTCGAGGAGTTGCGCGTAGCGCGCGACAAGTCGCGGGTGCCGGATGCCGATCTCGCTCGCGCGCCCGAGCGGAGCGGCTGACTGCGCCCGCGTGCCCGGCGTCGCGGCCGGATGTCCTATTCGCGTTTGCCCGAGCGCTCGAACCACGCGTCGAGCAGCTCGACGTTGCGCTGATTGGCTTTCCAGACGGCGTCGAAGACATCGCCGGCGACCGGCAGCGCGCCGAGGACGCCCTCGATCGCGATGTTGAGCAGCATGCGCGCGAGCAGGGCGCCCGGGGCGCCGAGACGCGCCGCTTCGAGCACGATGTAGCTCGACACGATGACGCCGAGCAGATCGCCGAGGACGGGGAAGAGTCCGAGTATCGCGTCGAGGCCGAACGTGAACCGCGTTCCCGGCACGCGGATCGAGCTGTCGAGGAGCCAGGCGAGGCGGCGAAGCCGGCCACGTAGCCTGCGCGTATCGGTTCCTGCGGTGCCGGCCTCTTCGACCGAACGTACGTTCCCCGACCGGTCGAGGGAGATAACCCGCGCCGACCGCGTTCGCTTGAAGGCGAAATCCGTTTGCCTGTGCGTGCTTGCCATCCCGTGTTCTGCCGGCCTCGACCGCCCGCTCACTTTACCAGCATCGGCGAAGCGGTGCGCGAAGCACGGCCCGCGCGATGGGTGCGGGATGGGCTCGGCCCCCAGGGGGCGAGCGCCTAATTCCACGCTTCGGTGCGCAGGGCGACGAACCTACGCGCGCGTCACTGTGTCGGTCCAGGCGGCGAAAGCGTCGAGCATCTCGGCGAGCACGTCGGCGTCGGTGCGCCCCGTGCGGGCCGGCACGTGAAACGAGTGGTCGGCGCCCTGCAGCAGCCTGAGCGTCGCTCGGGCGCCGAGGCGCGCCACCAGCTGGCGCATCAGCTCCACGTCGGCGAGCGCATCGCGCGTACCCTGCAGGAACAGCATGGGCACGCTTACATCGAGCAGATGTGCGCCGCGCTCGTCGGAGGGCCGGCCGGCCGGGTGCAGCGGAAAACCCAGGAAGGCGATGCCGCGCACGCCGGGCAGGGGCGATTCGGCCTGAGCCTGCGATGCCATGCGGCCGCCGAAGGACTTGCCGCCGGCGATCAGTGGAACATCCGGCAGCAACCGTCCCGCCTCGGTGACGGCGGCACGAACCGCGGCCTGCGCGAGCTTCGGCGGGTCCGGACGCTTCGCGCCACGCTCCATATATAGGAACTGAAAGCGCAGGGCGGCGATACCGCGCTCGACGAGCCCCGCCGCGACGGCAGCCAGGAACGGATGATCCATGCCGGCGCCCGCGCCGTGGGCGAACACATAGCATGCGCGCGGGCGACGCCGCGTATGCAGCAGGCCCGAGATGCGCTCCCCGTCGTCGAGGTAAATCGTGACGGATTTGGGCATCGTCGACGTCACGGACCGCGCACCTCGCGCGGGAACGAAGCGCCGCTCCATAGGGCGGCGCGATAGCTCGGGGCCATCGGCGGAGCGCCTGTGATCGGGGAGGGTGCAGAGTAGCCGCTGAGCGGGCCGTTGTACAACGGTTTTCCTCGGCCGATCCGCGCCGCGCCTGGCTCCGCGCCGCATGCTCTCTTCACGTGCGGTATGGCGGGTTCTTCGGGGAAGGGGCGCAACGGGTCTGCTTGCTCGGGCCCACTGTGCACGGCGCCCCGGAGAAGCGGCGTTCGTCGGGTCGGGACTGACCCCTTTGCCATCGATGCGAGCACCTTCGCCACGACTTAATCCCGCGTCAAGAGCAGGGATAATAAACTATCCTAACTCCTGGGCCGCCCGGACCCTCCCCGCCGGGCGAGAGGCGCGTTGAACCGTTGAAGCGCCGGATGCGACCCACTGCCGCACGGTCAACTTTCGCAGGAGGACTGCTCGATGAGAAAAAGAACACTACTGTCCCCGCTCGGCGCCCTTGCTCTTCTCTTTGCGCTCAGCGGTTCCGCTCTGGCCGCCGATTACAAGAAGCAGGCCGATGGCGTCCCGTCCGCGACGCTCAAGCCCGGCGTGGCGACGAACATCAAGCCCGGCATGAGCGGGACCCAGCAGCTCCAGCTGAAGGGTCCCATCAAGCTTACCTGCTCGGTCGATCTCGCCGCTGAGCCGCTCAAGATCGTTCATGTCCGGAAAGCCTCTGATGGGACATATACCTTCTATCTCAGCGCGCGGATAAAGAACGTGGGCAGCTCCACTTTCCGCGCGAATGCCGGCCAGGCGGCGGCCATCCTGTGGCACGGAAGTCGCGTGCTGACGCGTGTACCCATCACGGTGCTGACGGCCGGCGCGACCAGGGACGCCGGCACGACGATCTCGCGCTGGCGGCTTTCCGACGAATTCCCGCCGGATTTTACGCTCCAGATCTCCTACGACCCGGACATCGGATCGGACGGCAATCCCGAAAACGACGACTGCCGCATGACGAACAACAAGGCCACGCTTTCCGGCGCCGAAGTGACGCGCCTGCTCAGCACGGTTCGTTGACGAAACGCGGCGCCGCCGGCTGCCCCGCTACGGGCGGCCGGCGGCGTACGTGGGGAGTGATACCAACCAGGAAAACGAGAACGCGGCGTGCTGCCGCTTTTGCGAAGGGGAGCCATGCCAAGCTGCAAGACCGTCCGCAAACGTTTCGTTGCGCACATCGCCGGCGGTGCCTGTCTGCTCGCGGCAATCGCAGTCGCGCCGCGGGCGCATGCGCAGGCGGCCGACTGGAAGCCGGAGCTCGTCGCGCCGCCCGGGAACGTGTACGGACCGAACGACCCGATCCGGCTGCGGCTGCCGCCGCTGCCGGTCGAGGTGCTCCGAACCCTCGCGCTGGAGCTGGACGATTTCGACGTCACCGACTTCGTCTCGAGCGACGGTCGCATGGCGGTGCTGACACTCCCGCAGCCGCTCGGGTACGGCGAGCATCAGCTGCGCCTGATCGAGAACGCGCCGGACGGCAGCATCATCGAGCGCGGCGCCTGGACCGTATCGGTGCGCAAGAGCGCCGCGTTCCGCGAAGCCGAGCTGCAGGCCGCGGCGACCTTGAACGCCGTGTATCGCATAGCCGACGACGACCTGCCGTCGCCGGTACCGAAGCGGGAGCAATGGAACGGGGCGGCGCAGCTCCATGGCGCCGTCGCCGACGGAAATTGGCGCTTCACCGGGCAGGCCGACCTCCTCGCGGCCGGCGAGCGCACGCTGCTGCCGCGCGGCGAACAAGGCGGGCACATCGATCTCGGCAGCTTCCTGCTCGGCTACGAGAACGGGCCCGTGGTCGCGCGCGCGGGACACCACAGCGTCGGGCCGGACAGCCTCATCATGTCGGGCTTCGGGCGCCGGGGCGTGTCGGTCGGCCTGCAATCGGCCCGCACCGGCGCGACGGCGACCGCGTTCAGCCTGCGCACCGCGGACGTGATCGGCTTCCAGGAAGGGCTGGGCATCGGCGATTCCGACAACCGCACCGACGGCGTGACGTTCACGTTCCGCCCCCTCGGCGGCGCGACCGACGCCCTGTACGTCAGCGCGACGTATCTCAAGGGGGAAGGTCCGAGTCAAAGCGGCGACATCGGCACCGGCATCGTCGGAGATACGACCGTGACCGAAGGCCGCGCGGCGAGCGTGATCGCCGACGGCACGCTGCTCGAGCGCCGGCTGCGGCTGCGCGGCGAATACGCCGTCTCGCGCTTCGATTTCGACGGCGCGGGGCGCGACCTCGACGGCGACAACGCCATCGATGGCACCGAGAACCTGGCGCCCGAGCGCGACGACGCGTATCACGCGCTCGTGACGTTTACGCCGTGGCACGACAAGCTCGTCGGCGGCCGGCCGCTCCTGTGGAATCTCGGCGTCGAGAGCAAGCGCATCGGCACGTTCTTCCGCAGCCCGGCGAACCCGATCGGGGTATCGGACCGCGAGCTGGTGCGGGGCTTCACGGGCGTCAACTGGTCCGCGTTCGACGCGCAGCTTTCGATCGCGCGCGAGCGCGACAACGTCAACGATCTGCCGTCCATCGGACAAACCGAAACCGCGCAGAGTGTGCTCTCGGTCACCTATGCGCCGCAGCCCGCCTACGAGCCGCTGCCCGACGGGAGCCTGCCGCCGCTTCCGTGGTACGGTCAGCCGCTCCTCAATCTGTCGCTGATCGACGTCGATCAGGACGTGGTGCGTGCAGGCTCGGGGCTCATGCCCGGCGCGCTGAACAAGGTACGTACACTGGCGCTCACCGCGAGCTTCACGTATCCGACCTGGAGCTGGACGCTCGGGCACACGATCGGCAAGAGCGAAAACTTCATCGGCCAGGCGCCGGACACGAGGACCGACGCGAGCCAGCTGAGCGCGAGCTTCCGGATCGGCGAACGCTGGACGCTCGGTCCGACCCTGCAGTGGAGCAGGACCGACGAGAGCGACGTGCCGGCCGGCTTCGGGTTCGGTCCGCGGCGCCTCGAGACGCTGACGGCGGGGCTCAACGTCGGCTACTTCCACTCCGATCGGCTGAGCGCGACCCTCGGCTACAACCTGCACCGGAGCGACGCGAGCGACGGCAGCCAGGACATGCGCACGAGCGACCTGATAGCGAACGTCGCCTGGACGGTGGTGCCGGCGCGCGAGATGCGTCCGGGACTGACGCTCGCGCTCGACGGGCAGTGGCACGACTTCGACGAGCGCGCGCCGGCCGGCAGCTCGAGCCAGAACCATCACCAGGTGTTCCTGCGGGCGACGGTGTCATGGCTGCCGACGTGGTGAGGCGAGAGACGATGCGACGCGTCATGCGACCGAGTGGAATAGTATTGCTTGCAGCGCTCTGGGCGGCTCCCGCTTCCGCCGCGGTGACGGGCGTGACCGCATCGCCGGCCGCCGAGCGCGTCGCCGTGGCGCGCACCACGACGGTCGCGCTGCGCTGGAACGTGGCGACGGACGCGCCCGGCACGGTGACATCGGCAGCCGGCGAGTTCCGCACGCCCGGCGGTACTCTGCTCGGAACGGTCAACCAGCCGCTGTCGCAAAGCGTTACCGGCGGTGTGGCCGTCGTGCCCGAGACCGTGCGGGTGCCGGCCGACGTCGTCGAGCGCGCCCGCCGCGAAGGCAGCGACCGGGTGCTTTACCGCCGAAGCTTCACCGACGGGGTGGCCGCGAGCGGCGAGATCGTGCTCCACATCGCGCCGACAGGCGCCGCGGCGTTCGGTGTCAGCCGCGTGGCGCTCGCATTCGACGACGGCGAAGCGGTGCGGATCGCGGCGCGCGGCGAAAAGCTCCGGGCGCAGGCGGAGCTGAGCTACACCGGCGCGGGGCGGCTGCGAGCGGTGTGGGAGGTGGCCGGTCCGAATCCGGATGCGGAGCGGCCCGTGTGGCGCCCGATCGGCGAGATGGCGCATACGCTGTCCGGACCGGAGGCTGCGAGATTCGCGAGCCCGGCGCTGCCGACCGAGACCGCCGGTTTCTATCTGGTGCGGCTTCGCATCGCGGAGCCGGAGCTCCCATTCGAAACGCCGGTCGCGCGCTACGCGGTGCGGCAGAAATAGGACGAGGACAAGTATGGGTCAGACAATCAGAAACGGTGCCGCTCTGTTGATGGCCATGTTATGTGCTGTCAACGCGGCGTGGGCCGGGGTGACCAACGTAACCGGCTCCTCGTCGAATCAGCGAGTCGCAACGGGAGTGCCTACGTCTGCGCCGGTGGTTTGGCAGGTGACCGATCAGTTTCAACCGCCGCTGAGCGCGGTCCGATCCTCGTTCGGCGTATTTCGGTCAACCTGTGGACAGGGGGCGGAGCTCGGACGAGTCAACGTCCCACTGTTCCGGTCCCAAACGACGAATAATCAAACGTTCGTGCATCAGATCAGCGAAGTCGTGCTCATTCCGGCGGATGTGACATTGCGAGCGCAACGGACCGGTGCTCAGACGATCTGCTACGAGCGCACATTCGAGAATGTGAACGATCTTGGCTCGAGTGCCGGCTCTGTTAACTTTGACCTCACGTCCTCCGCTGCTGCTTCGCTTGCCGTTGCGCGCCTCGCGCTTTCGTTCGACAACGGCGCGCCGGCGCGCGTGCTCGCGCTGAACGAGCCCCTCGGTGCCTTCGCCGAAGTAACGTTCACGGGTACGGGGCTGCTGCAGGCGCAGTGGGAGATCGCGGGTCCTGCGAGCACGGCTGGCACACCGGTATTTCGGGTGTTGAGCCAGGTGCGCCAGTACCTCGCATCCGGCGATACCGTGACGTTCCGCAGCCCGCCGCTTCCGACGAACGCGGCCGGCTTGCATTTCGTCCGGCTGCGCATCACCGATCCGGCTCCGGGCTTCCAGCCGCCGGAGGTGCGCTACTTCGTGCTCGAGAGCCGCGCCGGCCGGGATCTGCCCGGGCGCGCGCTCGCGCTCGGCAGCCCGCCGCCGCGCGCGCTGCTCGTGCCCGACAGCGTGTTCTCCTGGGAGCCGATACGCGGCGCGCGTGCGTATCAGCTCGAGATCTACGACACCGGCGAGCCGGGCAATCTGGGGCTTCCCGATCTCGACAACGCGAGCGGCGAGCCGCGACCCGGGGAGATCGCGCAGGCGCTGTCGCGGCCGGCCGTGACGGGCGTGTACGTAACGGGGCGCGAGACGCGCACCGCGCTCGCGCCGAACGTGCGCGCGCACCTGCTGCCCGGAAGGCGCTACTTCTGGCGCGTGCTCGCGATCGGCGACGAGGGGGCCGTGATCGGGGTCAGTCCGATGCGCGAGCTGCGCACGCCCTGAAGGGACGGTTCGGCGCGTGAGCGAACGCGACGCCGCCGAGCAGCTCATCGCGCGCATGGCGCGCGGCGAGGAGCGCGCGCTCGCCGAGTTCTACGACGCCTACCACGGGCGCGTGTACGCGTTCGCGCTCAAGCTCGTACGCGACCGCGCGGACGCCGCGGAGGTCCTTAACGAGGTCATGCTCGAAGTGTGGCGCAGTGCGCCGCAGTTCGCGGGACGCTCGCGTGTGCTCACGTGGGTGCTCGGCATCGCGCACCACAAGGCGATCGATCGCGTGCGCCGCCGGAGCGACCGCTTCGAGGACGATGCCGCGCTCGCCGCCGTGGCGGACGAAGCGCCGGCCGCGGTGGATCTGATCGCGGGAGCCGAGGACCGCGATCGGCTGCGCGAGTGCCTCGAGCGGCTGTCCGAGGCGCACCGCCTGGTGCTGCATCTCGCGTTTTTCGACGACTTGCCGTACCCGGAGATCGCGGAGATCATCGGTTGTCCGCTCGGTACGGTGAAGACGCGCGTGTTCCATGCGAAGCAGCTCCTGAAGCAGTGCCTCGCGGGGCTCGGGGTGCGTACGCCGTCGGCTTCGTCCGTGTCCTGAACCGCACCCATGGCCGCCTCCGACTCAGGGAAAGCAACGAAACGCATTACCGGGCCCCCATGAGCGAGCATCCCGAGGAACTGCTGCCCTGGTACGCGAACGACACGCTCGAAGGCGCGGAGCGCGAGCGCGTCGAACGCCATCTGGCGGACTGCGCGCACTGCCGCGCCGAGCTCGAACTGCTGCGCGCCGTACGGCGCGAGGTGAAGGCGCTCGACGCCGCGCCGCCGCCCGGTGAGCTCGCTCGCGCGCGGCTGCTGAAAGAGGCGCGGCGCTCGCGCCCGGCGAGGTGGCGCTGGATGCCCGTAGCGCTCGCCGCGAGTCTCGCCCTGATCGTGATCCAGGCGGCGGTGCTCGTGTCGCTGCTGCCCGGCGAGGAGGGCTACGCGCCGCTCGGCGCCCGGCCGGCGCAGGGCGTCATCGTGCAGGTGCGCTTCGCGCCCGAGGCTACCGAGCGCGAGATGCGCACCCTGCTTGGCGCCGTGAACGGCTCGATCGTGGACGGGCCGGGCGCGCTCGGGATCTACCGCGTGCGCCTCGCCGCGATCCCGCCCGGGGATCGCGAGCGGGTTGCGGCCGCCATCGAGACGCTGCGCGCGGCGCCGGTGGTCACGCACGTGGAGCGCGAACCTTGAGCGAGCGCGGGAAGCCGATTCGCCGCGTCGTTCCGGCGCGCGGCGGCACGCGAGGCTTCGCCGGCCGTTTCCGGTACGCGCTCGTCTTGAGCGGTGCGCTCGTACCGTCGGCAGCGCTGCTGCACGCAGCCGAGCCGGCTGTGCATGCGCCCGGTCTCAAGATGCCGCAGCAGATTCAGGCTCCGCTTCAAGTCGATCCGGGCGCCGTGAAGGGGGCGCTCCTGCCGGATCTCGCGATCGAGCGGATCGAGACGAACGCGAGCTGTCACGTGGTGGTTACCGTGAAGAACCGCGGCGCGGCGCCGGTGCCGGAATCCGTCTGGACGGCGATCTCGCCGACGAGCGCGAGCGTTTATCTCACGGTCAACGGCCAGCCGTCGGGCGGACAGACGATCTGGAAGTTCGATACGGCGCGGGCGCTGCAGAAGCCCGGGGGCACGGCCTCCGTCACGCTGGGCTACAAGGTCAACGGAACCGTCACCGTCACGGCCACCGTGGACCACACCCGGCAGGTGGCGGAAGCGGACGAAAGCAACAACGCGCGCACGGCGACGCTCACGTGCGGCGGCGCGCCGGCGACTGTCGATCGTTCGGGTGTCGTTCCGGCCGGTGAGGCGGTCGAGCGCGCGGCCTTGCAACCGCTGCGGGCGCCGGCGTCGCCGTCCGGAACCGAGCCGATCGGATCGGCTCCTGCGCCCTTGCCGGGCACCGCATCCGGCGGCGGCAGTCTGCTCGACGCCCCGCTGCCGCCTCCGCCGCCCGATGCGCCGCCGCCACCGGAACGCGACGACCGGACGGTCGAGCCGGCCGAGATCGTGGTGGCGAGCGCGAACATGCAGGAGGCGCAGGCGCTCGCGCAGCTCGCGCGCAGTCTCGGATTCGGGATCCGGCGCCGCTCCAACCTGCAGGGCCTCGGGCTCGTCGTCACGGTGCTGCGCGTGCCGCGCGACACGAGCGTCGGCAGCGCGCTCGCGGCACTGCGGCAGGCCGCGCCTTCGGTGTGGGCCGACGCGAACCATCGCTATGCGCTCCAGGGCGATCCCGCGCTCACTTACGGACGCGCGCTCGTCGGCTGGACGAACGTCGCGCCGCATTGCGGCAGGGGCGTACGCATCGGCATGCTCGATACCGCGCTTGCGACCGCGCATCCGGCCCTCGAGGGGCGCGACATCGTCACGCGCTCGGTGCTTCCTGCCGGCGTTCCGCGTGCGAAACCCGATCATGGGACCGCGATAGCGGCGCTCCTCGTCGGCAACACGCTGCCGTCGGGCTTCGGCGGCATGGTGCCCGGGGCGAAGCTTTATGCGGCCGAGATTTTCCGCGCGCGCGGTGCGCAAACGGACACCACCGCCGAGTGGATCGTTGCAGCGCTCGACTGGCTCGCGACGCACAAGGTGCACATCGTCAATCTCAGCCTCGGCGGTCCGCGCAATCTGCTGCTCGAAGCGGCGGTCGGCCGCATGCTCGAGCTCGGCATTGCGGTGGTCGCCGCCGGCGGCAACGGCGGCCCGGATGCACCGCCGGTTTACCCTGCCGCGCAGCGGGGCGTCGTGGCCGTCACCGCCGTCGATGCCGAGCTGAAGCCCTACCGTTTCGCGACGCGCGGCGCCTACCTCGCCTTCGCGGCACCGGGCGTGGACGTATGGAGCGCGGTGCCGGAACGCGAAGGCGCCTACTTCAGCGGTACGTCGTATGCGGTTCCGTTCGTGACCGCCGTGCTCGCGGCCGAGCGCCAGAAAACGCCGGGCGTCGCGTGGGCGAAGCTCATCGAGCAGGTCGGTGCGCGGGCGCGCGACCTCGGACCGCCGGGGCGGGACCCGGTCTACGGGTGGGGACTGGTGCAGGCGGGGGCGTGCATCGCGGCCACGGCCCGCCGCTGAGCGCGTGAACCGCGCCCACAAAGGCGCTCATCGGGGGTTGCGCGCGAGCCGCCGGTACTGCGCCATGTGGCGCAGCGCCTGCCTGTGCTGCGCGAGCGCTTCGTAGACAAGCGCGAGGTTGTAGTGCGCGTCGAGCATGTGCGGGTCGAGGCGCAGCGCCGCTTCGTAGGCGTCCACCGCTTCCCGCGGGCGCTTCATGTCGGCGAGCAGTACCCCGAGGTTGTACCAGAGCGTGGCGTCGTTCGCGCCGGCCGCGAGGGCGTCGCGGTATACGCGCTCGGCATCCGCGGGTCGGCCGGCTTCGTGGAGCAACCGACCGAGATTCGCACTCGCACCGGCGTGGCGCGCATCGAGCTCGAGCGCGCGGGCGTACGCCTCGCACGCGGCCTCCGGGTCTTCCTGCTCGAGCCCGTAGCCGGCTTCGAACCAGTCGTCGGCCGATTCCGCGTGCACGGGCGCGCGCCGTTCGATGACGCGCATGGCGCCGGCGTCGGGATCGCCGTCGAACGCCAGCAGATACTGTCCCGACTCGGCGTGCCAGCGATGGCCCCCTTCCTTGACGACGATGCGGTCGCCGAGGGCGCTGATGGCGAGCCCCGAGAGCGGCATGGACTCGGGGATCTGGCGGCGCAGCGCGCGCAGCGAGCGCGCGATGCGCTTCGCCGGCAGGTTCGCGGCGGCGAGCGTCTGCGCGGTGCGCAGCACGATCAGATCCTGGAACGAGAACCGATAGGCGTTGCGCGGTCCGCGCGCCGGCTTGACGAAGCCGGCCTTGACGAGCGCGTGGATGGCGCGCCGCGGGATGCGCAGCAGCCGCTCGACGTCGCGCAC
>DATCLR010000084.1:0-14246 GCA_036563785.1 Burkholderiales bacterium
CGCCGTAACCGTGCATGGCGGCAGGGGTCCTCCTGGTGGCGACGCGGCCGCCGCCTGCAGGAAGACCCGCCGGGGCGCCGCCCGGCTAGTCTAACCCGCCCGCGCTATTTCTTGCCGGCCTTCGATCCGCCGGACGCGCGCTTCGGCGGCTTGCGTCCCTCCGTTCGCGCGGCCGGAGCGGGAGCTGCGGCCGCTGCCTTGCCCGGCGCCTCGCGGCCGAGGCTCGCGCGCAGCGCCTCCATGAGATCGATGATCTGCGCGCCGCCTTCGACCGGCGCCTCGGCCACCGTGATTTCCTCGCCTTCGACCTTTTTCTGGATAGCGGCCTCGATGCGTTCGCGCACCTCGTCCTTGTAGGCGGCCGGGTCGAACGCCGGCGCCGCCTGCTGCTCGATCAATTGCTCCGCCAGCTTGAGCTCGGCCTCCTTGACCTCGGCCTTGGGGATCTCGAGCTCGCTCATCGGCCGGACCTCGTTCTTGTACAGCAGCTGCTGCATCACCAGACCGCCGTCGACCGGACGCAGCATCACGATGTACTGCTTGCCGCGCGCCGCCCAGCGCCCGATGGCGCAGCGGTGCGTGTCCTCAAGCGCTTTGGCGAGCAGCGTGTACGGCTTCGCGCCGCCCTTGTCGGGAGCGAGGTAGTACGCCTTGTCGAAATACACCGGATCGACGGACTCGAGCGGGACGAACTCGGTGATGTCGACGCTTTGGGTGCCGATCGCCTCGAGCGCCTTGAGCTCCTCGGGCGAGAACATCACGTACTGATCCTTCGCGAACTCGTAGCCTTTCGCCATCTCCTCGCGCGGCACGACTACGTCCTCCTTGATGCAGACGTACTGCTGCCGCAGCCGCGAGCCGCAGGTCTTGTGCAGCAGATTGAAGGAGATCGTGCCGCCCGCCTGCGTGGCGGAGTAGAGCTTCACGGGAATCGACACGAGGCCGAACGAGATGGTGAGCGATGCAATCGAGCGGGCAGCCATGGATGTTCTCCGTCTTGACCCGAGCGTTCGATCAATGCGCCTCGATGCGGCGGTGGAGGCGGCGAAGAGGAGGGCGGGCAGCCGTTCCCTGGAGCCGTCGCATGTCCGTCAGGTCGGGTCCGCGCCGAGGATGCGCCGGAGGTTCTGCTTGCGCCTCAGGACGTCCTGCCAGCGGTCGCCCGTGCGCTTCAGCCGCTCGATCGCGGTCGGCAGGCGAAAGTCGAGCGGGTGCGCCTGCGCCAGCTCGTCCCACGTGAGCGGCATCGACACGGGTGCTCCCGGCAGGCCGCGCGGCGAGTAGGCGACGTTCAGCGTCTTGCCGCGGGCGTTCATATTGTAATCCATGAAGATCTTGCCCGTGCGCTTGGGCACACTCCACTCGACGGTAATGTCCTGCGGGTACAGCCGCTGCAAGTGCGTCGCGACCGCCTCGCTCATGCGCCGCGCCCCGTCGAAGTCGAGCGTACGCTCGATCGGCACGAATACGTGCAGCCCGGTCTTGCCCGACGTTTTCACGATGGATTCGAGGCCCATGGTCGCGAGCAGTTCCCGCAGTCGGAAAGCGACTTCCTTGCCCTTCTCGAAAGCGGCGACATTGAGCTCGGGCTCGGCGCCCCTGGGCTCCCTGCCGGAATAGATGTAGGGGTCGATATCGAAAACGACGTAGTCGGGATAGTTGAGCACCGACGCCTCGAGCGCTTCGAGCGAGCTGGCGTAGTCGGTGCTTTGCGTCGCGGCATCGGGACCGGGACGCGCGCGCGAGTGCCACACGTGGAACTCGAGCGTGCCGATCTGCGCGAACCAGAGAAGCGAAGCGAGATTGTTGCAGAGCAGATTCTGCTGCGCCCGTCCCTTTTCCTCCGAGTACACGGCGACCGTCTCGACGTAGGCGGGAAGCGGGTGGTGCCAGTGCTTCTGGAAGAAACGCTCGCCGCCCAGACCCTCCGGCCAGCGGATCATCGTAAACGGCCGGTCCGCGAGGTGCGGGAGCATGTAGGGCGAAACCTGGGCGAGGTAGCGCAGGAAATCGCGCTTGTCGATCGCGGGCGCATCGAGCGCGGGATCGGCCGGCCAGTAGATCCGGTCGAGGTTCGTGAGCTTCACGGTGTGCGGACCGACGACGAGCGTGAGGCTGCTCCTGCGGCTCTCGAGCTGGCGCAGCACATCCGCGATCGTGCCGTCCGGGGCCGGCGCCGGCTCGACGCGCACCGTCGCGTCCGGTGCGGCGCGCGTCACGCGCGCCGGCTCGACGTCGTCGCGCAGCCGCAGGAACACGGGCGCGCGGAGGTAGCCGTCGTCGGTCCAGCTGTGGAATTTCACTTCCGCGACGACCTCGGGCCGGACCCAGACGGTCGGGCTGTGCAGCGGCGGCTTCTCCGCGAACGGCCGCGCGTCCGTGCGCAGCCGCTCGAGCCGCGCCTTGACCTGCGCGAGCGTGCGATCGTCGAAGCCCGAGCCGACGTGCCCCGCGTAATGCAGCCGGCCGTCCGCGTCGTAGTAGCCGAGGAGGAGCGCGCCGAGCGCGGCGCGCGCCCCCCTGCCGGCGGTGTAGCCGCCTACCACGAACTCGGCGCTTTGTGTGGGCTTGACCTTGAGCCACGCGCTCGAGCGCCGGCCGGCTTCGTACTTGCTGTCCTTGCGCTTCGCGATCGCGCCTTCGAAACCGTTCTCGAGCGCCGCGCGGTAGAGCGCGATGCCGTCCTCCTCGGCGTGCACGAGCAGCACGTGCGGCGTCGGGAGCAGGCACTGGGCGAGATAGCGCCGGCGGTCGACGTAGGGCGCGCTGCGCAGATCGATGCCGGCGAAGTGCAGCAGATCGAAGCAGTAATAGACCACCGGAACGGTGCGGTCGGCGGCGGCGATTTCGGGTGCGCTCCTGATCTGCGCGCGGTTCTGCAGCACCGAGAACGACGGCCGCCCGCCGGCGTCGAACGCGACGATCTCGCCGTCGAGCACCATGCCGTCTACGGCCTGCTGCGCGAGCTCCTCGACCAGGGCGGGGAAGGCGGCGGTCAGATCCATGCCGGCCCGGCGCGAGCGGAACCTCGCGCCCTTCGCATCGACGAACGCGAGCGCGCGATAGCCGTCGAGCTTGGGCTCCCACAGCCAGTCCGGATGATTGAATGCACGCTCCGCCGACTCGGCGAGCATGGGCGCGAGCTTCGTCGGCAGCGGCTCGGGGTCGCCGGTCGGGACGAGACGCGCCGCCGGAAGACGGTCGACGGGTACCGCCTTGATCTCCTCGACCGTGAGGCCGCAGAGCACCGAGCGGTTCCGGCCCGTGACCGGCGTCTCGGAAGCGAAGCGGTCGCGGTGCTTGATGAGGAACCAGCTCTTCCGGTCGGCGCTTCGCACGAGCGCCCAGGAGCCTTTGAGCTTCTCGCCGCGCAGCGTGAAGCTGAGCTTTCCCGCGTCCAGCGCTTCCCGCACGCGCCGCTCGGCTTCCGCGCGATCGTGGAACCAGCAGCGGCCGTCCTCGTCCGGCGAGTACACGCCGCAGTCCCAGACGATCACCTCGCCCGCGCCGTAGTGTCCGCGCGGAATCACGCCTTCGAACGAGGCGTAGTCGAACGGATGGTCCTCGGTCTGCACCGCGAGGCGCTTGTCGCGCGGGTCGAGCGACGGCCCTTTGGGCACCGACCAGGACTTGAGCACGCCGCCGGCTTCGAGGCGAAAGTCGTAATGCAGCCGGCGCGCCGCGTGCTGCTGCACGACGAAGAGCAGCGGCCCCGCGCGCACAGTGACGGTCGGGGCGGGCTCGGGCGTCGCGTCGAAGGCGCGCTTCGCGGAATAGGCGCCGAGCGGGTCGGCGCCGGCGTCCGTTGTCTCGGCGGGCTCGCTCCGTTTCTTGCGCGTACCCGCGCGATGCTTGGGGGAACGGCTGGCCAAATCGGCTCTCCTTCCGGAAGACCGATTTTGGAGCAACCGCGAGCCGGATGTTAGGGTAGTTGCCTGCAGCTAAGGGGCGGCGATCGGCCGGATGAACGCAGCGGTCGGGGATGGTCAGGAGGCGGAGGCGATGGAGCTGTTGGCGGGCACGAGCGGTTTCTCGTATAAGGAGTGGTGCGGCCGTTTCTATCCGGAGAAGTTTCCCGTCGACCGGATGCTGCGCTACTACGCCGAACGCCTCCCGACAGTCGAGATCAACAACACGTTCTACCGCATGCCGGCCGAGAGCATGCTCGCGCGCTGGGCCGAGGAGGTGCCGCCGGGTTTCACGTTCGCGCTCAAGGCGCCCCGGCGGATCACGCACGAGAGGCGCCTGATCGGCGCCGAAGCCGACGTCGCGGAGCTCGTCCGCCGCGCCGCCGCGCTCGGCGACCGGCTGGGCCCGATCCTGCTGCAGCTGCCGCCGTTCCTCAAGAAGGACCTCCCGCGCCTCGAGCGCTTTCTCGACGCACTGGCGCACGCCGTGAAGGCGGCGTTCGAGTTTCGCGACGCTTCGTGGCACAGCGAGGACGTGTACGATACGCTGCGCGCGCGGCGCGCCGTGCTTTGCGTGACCGACAACGACGAGGGTGAGGCGCCGTTCATCGCGACGGCGTCCGAAGGCTACCTCCGGCTGCGGCGCACGCATTACGACGACGCCGATCTCGACGCCTGGGCGGAGCGCGTCGCCGCCGCGGCGCTCGCGCGCACGTACGTCTACTTCATGCACGAGGACGACGCGCTCGGCACCGGCTGGGCCGCGCGGCTCATGGAGCACTGGCGCCGTCGCGTCCCGGCGGCGAATCGATAGCCATGGATGTCGCCGGTCGGTTGCGGCAGCGCCTCTTCGGGCGTCCGCAGGGTGTGCTCGGCAAGCTCGGCGGCGTGATCATGGCGCGCGTCAATCGGAACGTCGCCGAGCGTGCGGTGGCGCTGCTCGCGCCGCAGCCGGGGGACGCGGTGCTCGAGATCGGTTTCGGACCCGGGGTGGGCATCGAGACGCTCGTGCGCGCCGCACCGGCGGGGCGCGTCGCCGGCGTCGACCCGTCGTTCGAAATGCTCGAGCAGGCGCGCTCGCGCAACGCCGACGCCATCGGGCGCGGGCAGGTCGATCTTCGGCTCGGGTCGGTCGAGCGGCTGCCGTTCGACGCGGAGACGTTCGACGCCGCGATGTCGATCAACTCGATGCAGGTGTGGCCGGACGCGGTCCGGGGGCTGCGCGAGATTCATCGGGTGCTCAAGCCGGGCGGGCGCGTGGTGCTCGGGTTCACGCGGCACTCCGGGCAGCGCCGCGACGATATGCCGGCGCTCCTGGCGCGCGCCGGGTTCGTCGACGTGAGCGTGCGCGCCGGCGAGCGGGAAGACGATTTCTTCGTGCTCGCGCGCAAGACGTGAGACAGAGGGCGGCATGGCTGACGGGACGACGGAAGACGGGCTCTGCTACCTCGGTTTGCTCGACGTCGGGCGGCGCATCCGCACGGGCGAGCTTTCCTCCCGCGAGGTGACGCAGGCGCTGCTCGAGCGCATCGGGCGCCTCGAATCGCGGCTGAGGAGCTACGCCACCCTGACGCCGGAGCTCGCGCTCGCGCAGGCCGAGGCGGCGGATCGCGAGCTCGCCCGCGGCGCGAGCCGCGGCCCGCTGCACGGCGTGCCTATAGCAGTGAAGGACCTTTGCTGGACGCAGGGAGTGGTCACGGCGGCCGGCATGTCCATTTACAAGGATTTCGTTCCCGAACGCGACGCGACCGTCGTCGCGCGGCTCAAGGAGGTGGGCGCCGTGCTGCTCGGGAAGCTGCAGATGACGGAAGGCGCCTTCTCCGTGCACCACGCCTCGATCGAGCCGCCGGTCAATCCCTGGGATCCCGCGCTCTGGCCCGGCGTCTCGTCGAGCGGCTCGGGCGTCGCGGTCGCCGCCGGGCTCTGTTACGCCGCGCTCGGAAGCGACACGCTCGGCTCCATCCGCTTCCCGTCGACGGCGAACGGCGTGACGGGGCTCAAGCCTACCTGGGGGCGCGTGAGCCGCGCCGGCGTGTTCGCGCTCGCGCCGTCGTTGGACCACATCGGCCCGATGGCGCGCAGCGCCGCCGATGCGGCCGCCGGGTGCTCGGCGCGATCGCCGGCGCGGACCCGGACGATCCGACCGCTGTGCCGCTTCCGGTGCCGAATTACCTCGCGGACATCGGAGGCGGCGTGCGTGGACTGCGCTTCGGCATCGATCGCCGGCTCGTCGCGGGCGCGGCCGACGCCGAGACGGCGCGCGTCGCCGAGGAGGCGGCAGCGACGTTCGCCCGCCTCGGCGCCGACGTGCGCGATGTCGCCTGCCCGCCGCTCGATGAGATCGTGCAGGACGCGGTGGTGCTCTGCGCCGCGGAGTGCGCGGTCGGGCACGAGGCGACCTATCCGGCGCGCGCGAGCGAGTACGGCGCCGTACTCGCCCGCCTGATCGAGCTGGGCCGGCGGACCGAAGGCACGACGCTCGCCAGGGTGATCGAGCGGCGCGCGGTCTTCCGCGGGCGCCTCGATGCGCTGTTCTGCGACATCGACGTGCTGCTGCTCCCGGCCATGAACGAGGCCGCGCCTACGCTCGCTTCCCTCGCGCAGCGCGTCGCGGATCCCGAGGCGCGGCTCGCGCGGATGCGCTTCACCGCGCCGTTCGACATGAGCGGGCATCCCTGCCTCACGCTGCCCGGCGGCGTCACGCGCGGCGGTGCTCCGATCGGCTTTCAGCTCATCGGCCGGCATTTCGAGGAAGCGCTGCTCCTGCGCTGTGGGCACGCGTTCCAGGAGGCGACCGACTGGCACCGGCGGTACCCGCCGCTGTAGTCGCGTCCGAACGTCCTGCGGGTGCAGCCGAGAGGCTGTCTCGTCGCGCCCTCAGACCGTGTGCGGCGCGCGCCGCTCGTCGACCGTCTCGGCGGCGCGGTGCTCGGCCGCGAAGAGCAGGTAGAAGGCGGGCACGACATAGAGCGTGAAGAACGTGCCGACGGTCATGCCGGCGGCGATGACGAGCCCCATGTTGTAGCGCCCGGCGGCGCCGGCGCCGCTCGCTAGCACGAGCGGCAGCACGCCGAGCACGGTCGCGGCGGTGGTCATCAGGATGGGCCGCAGCCGCAGGTCCGCGGCCTGCTCGATGGCCTCGCGCTTGCTCTTGCCCTGGGCCTGCGCCTCGTTCGCGAACTCGACGATCAGGATGCCGTGGCGGCTGATGAGGCCGATCAGCGTCACCAGCCCGACCTGCGTGTAGATGTTGAGGCTCGCACCGCCGACGCCGACGGCGATGAAGACGAGCGCGCCGCAGACCGACATCGGCACCGTGACGAGCACGATGAGCGGATCGCGGAAACTTTCGAACAGCGCGGCGAGCGCGAGGAAGATCACGATGAGCGCGAAGCCGAACGTGATCGCAAGCGCCGCGGACTCCTGCGCGTACTGGCGCGACTGCCCGGCGTAGTCCACGGTGTAGCCCTCCGGCAGCACCTCGGCGGCGATGCGCTCGAGCGCGGCGAGCGCCTCGCCGAGCGGTACGCCCGGGATCGGTACGCCGCTCAGTGTCGCCGAGTTGAGCTGCTGGAAGCGCGGCAGCGAGCCGGGAATGGTTCGTGTCTCAAGGCCGACGACAGTCGAGAGCGGCAGCGTACGGCCGTCGGGTGTCGCGATGTAGTAGTTTTCGAGCTGGCGGGCGTTCAGCCGCGCCTCCTGCGCGACCTGGGGAATCACGCGATAGGAGCGGCCGGCGAGGCTGAAATAGTTGACGTAGTCTCCGCCGAGCATCGTGCCGAGCGCGCCGCCGATGTCGCGCATGGTGAGGCCGAGCTGCGCGGCCTTGTCGCGGTCGATCGCGATCTCGACCTGCGCCTTGTCGAAGCGCAAATCGTTCTCCACGAACGCGAAGGCGCCGCTCGCCTGTGCGCGTTCCAGCACGGTCTGCGCTACCTCGTTGAGGAGCTCGTAGGAGTCGGTCGTGCCGATGACGAACTGCACCGGCAGACCGCCGCCGCCACCGGGCAGTGCAGGCGGCTGGAACACCGAGACGCGCGCGCCCGCGATCCGGTCGAGCTCGGCCTGCACCAGCGGCTGCAGCTCCGCCGCGGTACGCGCGCGGTCGTCCCACGGATGGAGCACCATGCCGGAGAACCCCTGGTTCAGCGTCGGGAAGCCCATGACCTGGAACACGTGGCTGGTCTCGGGGAAGGCGCGGTACACCCGATAAACCTCCTCGGCGCTCGCCACGGTCTGGTCGAGCGTCGCGTTCGGAGCGGCGGTGAGCTGCGAGATGAGGACGCCCTGGTCCTCTTCGGGCGCGAGCTCCGAGCTGGCGCTCGCGTAGAGGAAGTACGTGGCGGCGAGCACGATCCCGGCGAAGACGAGCACGACCGGCATGCTGTCGAGCGTCGTGCCGAGCGAGCGCGCGTAGGCGGTGCGCAGGCGCCCGAAGCCGCGATCGAGCGCGGCGAGAAGGGGTGCCTTGCGGGTCTCGGCGGCGAGCAGCCGGGAGCACATCATGGGGGATAGAGTGAGCGCGACCACGCCCGAGACGGTCACGGCGGCGGCGAGCGTGAACGCGAACTCCGTGAACAGCGACCCCGTGAGCCCGCCGAGGAAGCCGATCGGCAAGTACACCGCGATCAGCACCAGCGTCATCGCGATGATCGGGTTGGCGAGCTCGCGTGCGCCCTGAATCGCCGCCTGCAGGCGCGGGGTTCCCTCGTGGATGTGGCGCTGCACGTTCTCGACCACGATGATGGCGTCGTCCACGACGATCCCGATCGCGAGCACCAGCGCGAGCAGGGTCAGCAGGTTTACGCTGAAGCCGAGCACCCACATGAGGAACAGCGCTCCCGTGAGCGACAGGGGTATCGCGACCGCGGGAATGACGACCGAGCGCACCGAGCCGAGGAACAGGAACACCACCGCCGTCACGATGAGCAGCGCCTCGATGAGGGTGCGCGCCACCTCCGCGATGGATTCGTCGACGAAGAGCGTGGCGTCGTACACGATCGTGCCCTGGAGGCCCGCCGGAAGCTGCGACTGGATGTCGGGAAACGCATCGCGCACCGCGGCGATCACGTCGAGCAGGTTCGCGGCCGGCGCAACCTCGATCCCGATGTAGACGGCGCGCACGCCGTCGAAGCTCACGGCGGTGTCGTAGTTCTCGGCGCCGAGCGCCACCGTCGCGACGTCGCCGAGGCGCACGAGCGCACCGTCGGTCGACTTCACGACGAGCTGGCGGAACTCCTCCGCCGAATGCAGGCCCGTCCGCGTCGTGAGGTTGACGGTGACCGCTTCGCCCTCGGTGCGGCCGACGGCGGCGATGAAGTTGTTGGCTTCGAGGGCGTTGCGCACGTCGGCCGGCGTGACGCCGAAGCCGGCCATCTTCTGCGGATCGAGCCAGGCGCGCATCGCGAACTCCTGGCCGCCGAGGATCTCGGCCGTCTGCACGCCGGGCACCGCCTGGAGCCGCGGCTGCACCACGCGGATCAGGTAATCGGTCACCTGATTGACGTCGAGCACCTCGCTGTAGAACCCGATGTACATCGAGGCGATGGTTTCGCCGATGTCGAGACGTATGATCGGCCGCTGCGCCTCGGGCGGCAGGTCGTTCAGGACCGCATTGACCTCGGTGGTGATCTGGGTCAGCGCCTCGTTCGGGTCGTAGTTGAGGCGCAGGAACGCCTGGATGGTGCTCGCGTTCTGCGCGCTCGAGGACGTCATGTAGTCGATGCCCTCGGCTTCCGCGATCGCGGCCTCGAGCGGTGCGGTGATGAAGCCCGAGACGAGCTCCGGGTCGGCGCCGATGTAGTTGGTCGTGACCGTGACGACCGCATTCTGGGTCTCCGGGTACTGCCGGATCGGAAGGAGGCCCAGCGCGCGCAGGCCGAGCACGAGGATCGCGAGGCTCACGACCATCGCGAGCACCGGGCGGCGGATGAAGATGTCGGTCCACATATCGATGCAGCCGTCGAGCCGCGGCGTGGAACGGCGTTGTCCGCCGTTCCTTACGCGGCCGGCATGGGCGCCTCCCGGTTCCGTGCGCGATCACGAATGTTCGGGCGGTCCGTCACTGTGTGCCTTTCGCCGACTGCACCGCTCTCGCGCTCGCCTTCGCCTCGTCGGCGAGTATCGCGGGGGCGCCGTTGCGCAGCTTGAGCTGCCCCGCGGTCACCACGAGCTCGCCTTCGCCGACTCCCGAGAGGATCGCGACCGCGTTGCCGCGGCGCTCGCCCGTTTCGACGAAGCGCTGGCGTGCGGTGTAGATCGGCTCGCCCTGCGGGCTCCTGTCCGGCGTGGGCTCCAGCACGTACACCGTCGAGCCGTAGGGGTTGTAGCTGATCGCCGTCTGCGGCAGCGTGAGCCGCGGCTCTTCCGCGCCTACCCGGATGCTGACGGAAGCGAACATGCCCGGAAGCAGCCGGGCCTCCGGATTCGGCAGCGTGCCCTGCAGCTGCAGGTTGCGGGTGGCCGGATCCACCCGCGGGGCGATCGCGGTGATGCGCCCGGCGAAGGCGCGCCCCGGATACACGTTGGTGGTCACCGTGAGCGGCTGGTCGAGCGCGATCCGTGCGAGCTGCTGCTGCGGGAGCGCGAAATCCACGTAGATCGGGTCGACGGTCTGCAGCGTGACGATGGCCTGACCCGGATTGACGTACTGGCCGAGGCTGACGCTGCTGATGCCGAGCCGGCCGGCGAAGGGCGCGCGTATCGTCTTGCGCGCGAGCAGCGCTTCCTGCTGCTGCACCTGCGCGCGGCTGCTCTTGAGCTCGGCCGCGGCCGTATCGAGCGCCGCACGGCTGATCGCCTGCACCGTGAACTGCTCCCTGGCGCGCCGGAACGCGACTTCGGCCAGCTCCGCCGCCACGCGCGCGGCCTCGAGCTGCGCCCGGTCGGGGTCCGCGTTGAGCTGCACGAGCACGTCGCCGGCCGCGACCGTGTCGCCGTTGCGGAAGTCGATCGACTCGACCACGCCGGCGACTTCGGTCGAGACATCGATGCCGTTCACTGCGCGCAGGCTGCCCACGGCTTCGAGTCTCGGCTGCCAGGCGCTCGTGCCGGCGCGCTCGGCCGCCACGGCGACCGGCGGCGCGCGATTGGCGGCGAGGTACTGGCGGATCATTCGATCGCGGAAGTGCTGAAACCCGAAAACGGCGCCGAACACGAGCGCCACCGCGACGAGCATCACGATCATGCGGCGCGCGAGCCGCCGCCGGCGCGTGCGCTCTTCGGGCGGACGATGCGCGAGTCTCACGGCACCTCCGCGGCCGCGTCGACCGGGACTGCCGCCGGCGGCCGGTTCCACCAGCCGCCGCCGAGCGCCTGGAACAGCGCGGCGGTGTCGGCGAAGCGGGCAGCCTGCGCCTGCACCAGGTCGATGCGCGCCTGCTGGAACTGGCGCTGCGCATCGAGCAGCTGCAGGTAGCTCGCCGCGCCGACCTTGTATTGCCGGCGCACGAGCCCGAGCGCTTCCTCCGCCGCCGCGAACGCGCGCTGCTGCTCGAGCAGCGTGCGCGCATCGGTCTCGAGCGCGCGCAGCACGTCGGCCACGTCCTGGAAAGCGGCGAGCACGGTTTGCCGGTACTGCGCCGCCGCGGCGTCGAACGCGGCGATCGCCGCGCGGCGGCGGGCGCGCAGCTCGCCGCCGTTGAAAAGCGGCTGCAGCAGCGACGCGCCGATGCTCCAGAAGCGCGTGTTGCTCTCGAAGAGCGCGTCGCTGTCGGTCGCTTCGGTGCCGTACGCGGCCGAGAGCGTGAGCTGCGGGTAGAGGTTCGCGGTCGCGACGCCGATCTGTGCGCTCGCGGCATGCAGCAGGGCTTCCGCCGCGCGCACGTCCGGACGCTGGCGGACCAGCGCGGAGGGCAGGCTGAGCGGGAGCTCGGTCGGGAGCGCGAGCGCGGCGAGCGTGAACGCGGGGACGTCGCCTGCGCTCGGAAGGCGCCCGAGCAGCACGGCGAGCTGGTGGCGCACGGCGGCGAGCCGGCGCTCGAGCGCCGGCAGCGTGGCGCGCACCTGCGCCGCTTCCGCGCGCTGCGTCAGCACGTCGGTGCGTGCGATGGCGCCGATGGCGAGCTGCTTCTCCGCGATCGCGAGCTGATTCTCGATGCCGGCGAGTATCTCTTCGGTCGCGCGGATCTGCGCGCGCAGCGACGCCTCGGTGACGGCGGCGGTGACGACGTTGCCCGCGAGCGTCAGATACGCCGCTTCGCGCCGGAACGCCTCGAAGTCGACCTGAGCCTGCAGCGCCTCGATCAGGCGGCGCAGACCGCCGGCGGTATCGAGCGCATAGCTCACGCTCACCGAGACGTTGTAAAGGTTGAAGACGCCTCCCGACAGGCCGGGAATCCCGAGGCTCGCCACCGAGCGGCGCTGGCGCGCGACGGCGGCGTCGGCGGCGATGGCCGGGTAGTACACCGCGCCCGTCTCGGCCAGCAGCAGTTCCTGCGCCTGGCGCAGCCGCGCTTCGGCCGCTGCGAGCGACGGGCTTTGGGCCAGGGCCTCGCGCACCAGCCGGTCGAGCGGTTCCGAGCGGAACAGCGTCCACCACTGCGCGGGAACGTCCTCGGCCGCGACGAAGCGCTGCGCGGCGCCGCCTTCGGTGGGCGCAGAGGCGGTTCGCTCCGGAAGCGGTTCGGGCGTATAGCGGTCCGGCGCCGGCGTTTCCGGCCGGCGGAAATCCGGCCCGACCACGCAGCCGGCGACCGCGGGCGCGGTCACCGCCAGCAGGAGGAGGGTGCGGGCGGTCACGAGGGCTGCTTGACTAGTCACCGGCTGGCGGCACGGCCGCGATGCGACAGCACCATGCCACAGATCGGGAAGCGCTCCCGCCCGTGGGAGCAACTACGGGGATTCCCCGGTGCAGAAAGGCGTGCGGCAGCCGCGCGGCGACCGCGGGTAAACTGCACGCTCGTCATTGAGAGGGAAGAAGATGCGCGACCGACCGCTCAGGGCCGCCGTTGCGCGCGTGTGGCAGGGTCGCACGCGGGCCGCAATCGCCGACGAGTACATGGCGTACATGTACGAGCACGGCATCCGCAAGATCCGCGCTACACCTGGGAACCTCGGCGTGCAGGTGTGGCGGCGCATCGAGGGCGACGTGGCGCATTTCGCCACCGTGTCGTATTGGGGTTCGCGCGCGAACATCGCCGCCTACGCGGGCGCGGACATCGAGAAGCCGCGCCACCTGCCCAGGGACGCGGAGTACCTGCTCGAGCTGCCCGACCGCGTGCAGCACTTCGAGATTCTGGTCGACGAGTGGGAAAGCGGAGGCGGCTAGGCGGCGCATTCACGAAGCGCCGTCGATCCGCAACTCTCGCCGACCGCGCCCGATACACGAAGCGACACACGTTCCATCGGGCTCGCAAGGAAGGCCGGTCTGCCGCCCGAGCTGGCGAAGCGCGACCGGCTGCCGCCGGATGTGCATTACGAGCTGCTGCCCGCCGAGCGCGCGGCGCGGCTGCCGCCGCTGCCTCCGAACGGCGTACCCATACGTGTCGGCCAGGACTTCGCCATCCTCGATACGCGTACCCGCATCGTGCTCGACGTCGCGGCCGGGCGGGCCGATCCGACGCGCCGCTACCGCGACATCGCTTTCGGTCGCGCGAGCAGGCGGTCGACGCAGGCGTCGATCTTCGGGCCGTCGGAGGCGCCGGTGACGAGGCGCTTCCAGATGAACATCGAGCCATCATGATGTCGGCCGCGGTGAACCAGTCGCCGAAGAGATACGGTCTGTCGCCGAGCTCGCGCTCGACGGTCTTCCTCCGTTCCTTCGTCGTGCGCATCCTCGTGCGCCCGGCGGGGGCCGAACGTACCGATGTCGCGATCGAACGCCGGATGGTCGTGCATCGTCCCGCCTCGCGCTCCGGATCGCGCGGCGCGGGTTCCGCGCTACTGCCCGTCGCCTCGCCGGAGGCGACGGGCAGGCCGGTGCGGCGCGTCGTTCACGCGGCCGCGAGCGCCTGCTCGAGATCGGCGATCAGATCGTCGATGTGCTCGATGCCGATCGACAGCCGCACCATGTCTTCCGTGACGCCCGCCTTCGCGAGCTCCTCCGGCGAGAGCTGCCGGTGCGTGGTGCTCGCGGGGTGGCAGGCGAGGGACTTGGCGTCGCCGATGTTGACGAGGCGCGTGAAGAGCTTGAGCGCGTCCTGGAAGCGCGCGCCCGCGTCGCGTCCGCCCTTGACGCCGAACGTCAGGATGCCGGAGGCGCGCCCGCCCATGTACTTGTCGACCAGGGGCCGGTCCTCGTGCCCGGGGAGGCCGGCGTACTTCACCCACGCGACTTTCTCGTGGCTCTTCAGGTACTGTGCGATTTTCAGAGTGTTCTCGCAGATGCGGTCCATGCGC
>DATCLR010000088.1:0-26610 GCA_036563785.1 Burkholderiales bacterium
GTGCAGCGGCGCCATGCGGAAGATGCGCTTGCCCGTGAGCTTGAACGACGCCACCTGCAGCACCACCGAGACCGTCTCCATCACGAACAGCCCGCCCATGATGAAGAGCACCACCTCCTGCCGGACCACGACGGCGATGGCGCCGAGCGCCGCGCCGAGCGCGAGCGCGCCGATGTCGCCCATGAACACCATCGCCGGGTAGGTGTTGAACCAGAGAAACCCGAGCCCCGCGCCGACGATCGCCGCGCAGACGATGAGCACCTCGCCGGCGCCGGGGATGTAGGGAAAGTTGAGATAGGCCGAAAAGTTGGCGTTGCCGATGACGTAGGCAAAGATGCCGAGGCCGCCCGCCACCATGACCGCCGGCACGATCGCGAGCCCGTCGAGGCCGTCGGTGAGGTTGACCGCGTTGCTGCTGCCGACGATCACGCACCAGGCGAGGGGGATGAAGAACGGCCCGAGCGGCACCACGATGTTCTTGAAGAGCGGCACGAGCAGCTCGGTCTCGGCGGGTGCGCTCGCGGTGGCGTACAGGAACACCGCCGCCGCGAGGCCGCAAACGGTTTGCCAAAAGAACTTCTGGCGCGCGCCGATGCCGCGCGGGTCCTTGTTGACGATCTTCTTGTAGTCGTCGACCCACCCGATCGCGCCGAAGGCGAGCGTGGTTAGGAGCACCACCCACACGAAGCGGTTGGTGAGATCCGCCCACGCGAGCGTCGCGACGAACACGGCGATCAGGATCAGCGCCCCGCCCATCGTCGGCGTACCGGCCTTGGCGAGGTGCGTCTGCGGGCCGTCCTGGCGCACGGTCTGCCCCATCTGCCGGAACACCAGCCGGCGGATGACGAAGGGCCCGATGCAGAGCGACACGACGAGCGCCGTGAGCACCCCGAGGATCGCGCGCAGCGTCAGATAGCGGAAGACGTTGAAAGCGGAGATCTCTCCCGCGAGGCTGTCGAAGAGGTGGTACAGCAATCAGGCGCCTCCCTTTCCGGCCGTCGTCGTCATCGGTCCGTAGCGCGCGCGGGCGCGGCCGCTCCCGGCGCCTCCGGTTCGGTGCGGCGGACGATGCCCGCGACGATCCGGTCCATTTGCATCACGCGCGAGCCCTTCACCAGCACCACCATCCCGGCGTGCATGCGCTCGACCAGCGCGTCGATCAGCGCCGCCGGCGTGCGGAAGTGGCGCCCGCCCTCGCCGAAGCTCGCGACCGCGAGCGCGCTCAGCTCGCCGAGCGCGTACAGGCGGTGAACACCGAGATCGCGCGCCAGCTTGCCGGCGTGTACGTGGATGTCCGGCCCCGCCTCCCCGAGCTCCGCCATGTCGCCGAGCACGAGCACGCGCTCCCCCGGCACGCTCTTCAGCACTTCGAGCCCGGCCGCGAGCGAACCGGGGTTCGCGTTGTAGGTGTCGTCGATCACGCGTGCGCCGCTGAAGCCCGGCTTCACCTCGAGGCGTCCGGCGACCGCGCGCAGCTTGGCGAGCCCGGCCGCGACCTGATCCAGGCCGGCGCCGGCGCTCAGCGCAACGGCCGCGGCGGCGAGCGCGTTCATGACGTTGTGCTTCCCGAGCAGCGCGATGCGCACGTCGATTTCTCCCGCCGGGGTCTTCATGCGGAGGGCGCTGCCGCGCTCGTCGAGCCGGTAGTCGGCCCTGAAGTCGGCCGGGCGCTCGAGCCCGAACGTCACGCAGCGGCGCGGGGCCGCGAGGCGCCGCCACAGCTCGTAGAACGGATCGTCGGCGTTGAGCACGGCGACGCCGTCGGCCGCGAGGCCGGCGAAGATCTCACCTTTCGCGCGTGCGATGCCCTCGACACCGTCGAAGCCCGCGAGGTGCGCCTCGGCCACGTTGGTGATGACGGCCACGGTCGGCGCGGCGAGGCGCGACAGGTAGTCGATCTCGCCCGGATGGTTCATGCCCATCTCGATGACGGCGTAGCGGTCGGCCGCACGCAGGCGCAGCAGCGTGAGCGGCACGCCGATGTCGTTATTGAGGTTGCCGCGCGTCACGCACCCGGGACCGGTCTCGGCCAGGATCGATCCGACCATTTCCTTGACCGTGGTCTTGCCGTTGCTGCCGGTCACGGCGGCGACGGGGAGCGTGAACTGCCGCCGCCAGAACGCTGCGAGCTGGCCGAGCGCGCGCCGCGTGTCGGGCACGCGCACGTGCGGCAGCGGCGTCTCGAGCGGGCGCGAGAGCAGCGCGCCGGCCGCGCCCTTGGCGATCGCCTCGGGCAGGAAGCTGTGCCCGTCGAAGCGCGGGCCGGCGAGCGCCACGAAAAGATCGCCCGGCGCGAGCGTGCGCGTATCGGTGCTGACCCCGGTGAAGCGCGCGTCGCGCCCGATGAGCGGAGCCTTGAGCACGTCGGCGAGCAGTGCGAGCGACATCATGCGGCTATCCCCAGGAGCTCGCGCACCGTCGCGCGGTCGCTGTAGCGCCGGCGCGTGTCTCCGATCTGCTGGTAGTCCTCGTGCCCCTTCCCGGCGACGAGCACGGTGTCGCCCGGCGCCGCCTCGCCGATCGCGGCGGCGAGCGCGCTGCGGCGGTCGCGGATTACGCGCGCCGGCGTGCGCATGCCGTCCAGGATGTCGCGGATGATGGCGTCGCCCGATTCGTGCCGCGGATTGTCGTCGGTCAGGATCACCACGTCGGCCAGGCGCTCGGCGATCGCGCCCATCTGCGGGCGCTTGCCGCGGTCGCGGTCCCCGCCGCAGCCGAACACGCACCAGAGCCGCCCGCGGGTGTGCGCGCGCAGCGCTTCGAGCACCTGTGCGAGCGCGTCGGGAGTATGCGCGTAATCGACGACGACCAGCGGCCGGTCATCGGCCGCGACGAAGCGCTCGACGCGTCCCGGCACCGGCTGCAGCTGTGCGAGCCGCGCGGCCGCGTCGTCGAGGCCGAAGCCGAGCGCGAGCAGCGTCGCGAGCACGGCGAGCACGTTCGCCGCATTGAAACGCCCGAGGAGCGGCGCCGCGATCTCGATATCCCCCTGCGGCGTCGCCGCGCGCAGCCGCAGCCCCTCGCGGGTGCATTCGAGCGCCGCGGCGCGCACGTCGCCGCTCTCGAGCCCGTACGTGACGACGCGGGTATGGCCGGCGGCGATGTCGATCAGACGGCGGCCGTACGCGTCGTCGCGATTGACGACCGCCGCCGCGAGCCCTTCCCGGCGGAACAGCCGCGCCTTCGCGGCGCCGTAGGCCTCCATGTTGCCGTGGTAGTCGAGATGGTCGCGCGAGAGGTTCGTGAACACGGCGACGGCGAAGGCGACCTCGTCCACCCGGCCCTGCGCGAGCGCGTGCGACGACACCTCCATCGACACGTACGCGGCACCGGCCGCGTGGAAGTCCGCGAGCAGCCGCTGCAGCAGGCACGCGTCGGGCGTGGTGTGCAGGCCCGACTCGAGCGCGCCGGGAAAGCCGTAGCCGAGCGTGCCGATGACCCCGCAGCGCTTCGGCGGCCGGTCGAGCGCCTGCGCGAGGAGCTGGCTGCACGTGGTCTTGCCGTTCGTGCCGGTGACGCCGACGACGCGAAGGCGTCGCGACGGTGCGCCGTGGAGCCGTGCGGCGATCGTCCCGGCGCGGGCGGTCAGACCGCGAACGCCGAGCGCGGGCACGGCGAGCAAACCCGGATCGAAGCCCTCCGGCTCGTAGAGCACCGCCGCCGCGCCGCGCGCGATCGCATCGGCGATGTAGCGGCGGCCGTCGTGGCGCGTGCCGGGCAGCGCGAGGAACAGCGTTCCCGGCGACACCGCGCGGCTGTCGAGCGCCGCGTCGCGCACGATGCAGTCCTGCTCGGGCCCGACGGGTGCGATGCCTTCGAGGAGCGCGCTCAGCCGCATGCCGCTCATAGCCGCGCCTCCCTTCCCGCGGCGACGAAGCGGGTCGCCGGCGGACGCGGCGCATCCGGCGGGATGTCGAGCAGGCGCAGTGCTCCCGACATGACCCGGCCGAACACCGGCGCCGCCACGTCGCCGCCGAAGTGGCGGCCCGCGCTCGGGGAATCGATGGCGACCACCATGACCAGCCGCGGCCGCTCGACCGGCGCGAATCCGGCGAACCAGGAGACGTACTCGTCGCTCGCATAGCCGCCGCCGGGAAGCAGCTTGTGCACCGTGCCGGTCTTGCCGGCGACGCGGTAGTCGGCGACCCGCGCGGTGCTCCCCGTTCCTTCCGCCCCGACCGCGCGCTCGAGCATGCGCCGGACAGCGTACGCGACGCCTTCCGACATGACGCGCACGCCCCGCGGCGCCTGGTCCTGCCGCACCAGCGTGACCGGAAGCAGCTCGCCGCCGTTCGCGAGCACGGCGTACGCGCGCGCGAGCTGCAGCACCGTCACCGAGATGCCGTAGCCGTACGACAGCGTCGCCTGGTCGATCGGCATCCAGGTGGATGCCGGGCGCAGCACTCCCGCGACCTCGCCCGGCAGCCGGCTGCCCGTCGGCTGCGCGAAGCCCACGCGGCGCAGCATGTCCCAGAGGCGCTCGCGCCCGATCGCGAACGCGAGCTTACTCGCGCCGACGTTGCTCGACTTCTCGATCACGCGCGCGACCGAAATTACGCCGTAGTTGTGCACGTCGCGGATGGTCTTACCGCCGACGCGCAGCATTCCCGGACGCGTGTCGATCAGCGAATCGGAGGAGAACTTGCCGCTCTCGAGCGCCGCCGCGACGGTGAAGGGCTTGAGCGTGGAGCCGGGCTCGTAGGTGTCGGTCACCGCGCGGTTGCGGAACGTCTCGCCGCGGCGATCGGCGCGGTTGTTCGGATTGAAGTCGGGCTCGTTGACGAGCGCGAGCACTTCGCCGGTCGTCGCGTCGAGCACCACCGCGCTGCCGGCGCGGGCGCCGTGCTGCGCGACCGCCGCCTTGAGCTCGCGGTATGCGAGATACTGAATGCGCCGATCGAGGCTCGTCACGAGATCGCGTCCGGGGACCGGGAGCCGGATGCTCTCGACCACCTCGACGGCGTTGCCGCGCAGATCCTTGAGCACCCGTTTGGCGCCCGGCGTCGCGCGCAGCCATTCGTCGTACGCGAGCTCAAGCCCTTCCTGCCCCCGATCGTCGATGTTGGTGAAACCGATCACGTGGCCGGTGACCGCGCCCGCGGGGTAGTAGCGGCGGTACTCGCGCAGCAGCGACACCCCCGGAACCCCGAGCGCCGCGACCCGCTCCGCCACGTCCGGCGTCACGTGCCGCTTCAGGTAGACGAACTCGCGTCCGCGGCTGCGCTCGAGCAGCCGCACGAGCTCGGCCGGCGACATCTCGAGCAGGCGCGCCAGCCGCCCGAGCGCGGGGCGCTCGCCGAGCGCCGTCGCGGGGTGCGCCCACACGGAGTCGACCGGCGTGCTGATCGCGAGCGGCACGCCGTTGCGGTCGAGGATCATGCCGCGGTGGGAGTTGTCCTTGACGATGCGGGTGTGGCGCGCCTGGCCCTGCGTCTGCAGATAGTCGGCGCTCACCACCTGCAGATACGCGGCACGCACGCCGAGCGCGACGAGGCCCGCGAAAAGGACCGCCTGCACGAGGCGCGCGCGCCCCGTCGCGGTCGCGGCACGCCCGCCGCTCATGGCGCCCCCTCCGCGGGGATCACGACGATGTGCTCGCGCCCGGGAAGGCGCATATCGAGCTGTGTGCGCGCGATGCTCTCTATGCGGCGGTGCTCGGACCAGGTGCCCTCCTCGAGCAGCAGCTGGCCCCATTCGGTGTTGAGCGCGTCGCGCTCGGCACGCAGCGTCTGCAGCTCGGCGAACCGCAGCCGGCTCTCGTGGCGCAGCTCGATCACCGCGATCGCCGTCGCGAGCACCGCGCCGGCGAGCAACAGCAGGCACCTAGGCATGCGCCACCCCCACCCGCTCGGCCACACGGAGCACGGCGCTGCGCGCGCGCGGATTGCGTGCGACCTCCGCGTCGCCCGCCCGGATCGCGCGCCCGATGCGGCGCAGTCGCGGCGTGAAGGCCGGCGGCGCCGGCAGCCCGCGCGGCACCGCGGGCGGCTCGGAAGCGTCGCGCATGAACTGCTTGACGCGCCGGTCCTCGAGCGAATGAAAGCTGATGACGGCGAGCCGCCCGCCCGGCGCGAGCACGTCGACCGCCTGCGGGAGCGCAGCCTCGAGCTCGGCGAGCTCCTCGTTAATGTGCAGCCGGATCGCCTGGAACGTGCGCGTCGCCGGATCCTTGTGGCGCTCGCGCGCCGGCACGGCGCGGGCGACAATCTCGGCGAGGCGCGCCGTGTCCGTGATCGGCGCCTCGGCGCGCGCGCGTACGATCGCGCGCGCGATGCGCCGCGCGTGGCGCTCCTCCCCGTAGGTGCGGATCACCTCGGCGAGCTCGGCTTCGTCGGCGGTGTTCACCCAATCGGCAGCCGGGCGGCCGCGGCCGGGATCCATGCGCATGTCGAGCGGACCGGATTGACGGAAACTGAAGCCGCGGCGCCCCTCGTCGAGCTGCGGCGACGATACGCCGAGATCGAAGAGCAGCGCGGCGACGCGGCCGGTCAGGCCGTGACGGTCGCAGGCTTCCCGCAGGCGCGAGAAGCGCAGCTGCTCGATCACGACACGCGCATCGTCGCCGAAGCGGGCGCGCGCGTCGGCGATCGCCTCAGGATCCCGATCGAGCAGCAGCAGACGTCCGCCCTCCCCGAGACGCTTCAGGATCTCGCCTGCGTGCCCGCCGCGCCCGTACGTGGCGTCGACCACGATCGCGTCGGGCTTGATGTCGAGCGCCTGCATCACCTCGTCGAGGAGCACAGGCACATGGGTGCGTGCATTCACGCTCCTTCCGCCCAGCAGCGCCGCGGCCCGTGTCGGCGGCATGGTTCCTGCGACGGCGTAACCTGAGCGGGTTGCGGGACGCGCGCTACAGCGACAGGGATTCGAGATCCGCGGGCAGCTCGCCGTCGTCATCGCTCTGCGCGAGCCATTCCGCACGGCGCGCGCTCCACGCTTCCTCGCTCCACAGCTCGAACTTGTTGCCCTGACCGATGAGCACCACGGCCTTGTTGAGCCCCGCGAACTCGCGCAGCGGCGGCGGCACCAGGATGCGACCGGCGCCGTCGAGCTCGACCTCGGTCGCGTGCCCCATGAGCAGCCGCTGCAGGCGCCGCGCTTGCTTGTTGAAGCTCGGCAGCCGCACGAGCTTGCGTTCGATCTCTTCCCATTCGGGCAGCGGGTAGAGCAGCAGGCAGCCGTCGCGGTCAACCGTCAGCACCATTTGACCGCCGCACTCGCGCAGCAGCGCTTCGCGATAGCGCGTCGGAATGGCGAGGCGCCCCTTGCTGTCGAGCTGCAAGGGGTTGACGCCCCGGAACATCAAACGCCGCTCTTTCCCGCTTTGTTCCACAAACTTCCACTATTTCCCACTTTTGCACACTATAGTGACGACGCGCGAGCAGTGTCAAGGAAATGTTGCGAATACTCGCTGAATAAATGTAGGAAAGACAAAAAGTTAGAGCGTTCGTCCGGCGACGGACGGAGAGCCGCAGGAAGCGGAGCGAAAACAGGCCAGGCGAAAGGACTTTGCCACCCCAAAATCGGGCAGCGAGTGCGTGAGAAAACAGGGGATTAAGGTTGTAAGTTAAAGTGAAAGAGTAGGAGTCAGCCGATAAGCCGGGTTCTGTCGTGGACAGCCATTCATCTGGAGCGCCCGTCGCCGGGCGCTTCTAGCGGCCAACCCGGGAACGGTGCGGGCCACACCATTGTTCCCCTATTCGGCCTTGCTCCGGGTGGGGTTTGCCCTGCCACGGGTGTTACCACCCGCGCGGTGCGCTCTTACCGCACCTTTTCACCCTTACCTGCCCGCGGTCGCCCGCGGACATCGGCGGTATGTTTTCTGTGGCACTTTCCGTCGGCTCACGCCGCCCAGGCGTTACCTGGCACCCTGCCCTGTGGAGCCCGGACTTTCCTCCCCGCGCCTGACGGGCCCGGTCTCACCGGAAACGCGGGCGCGGAGCGGCTGCCTGGCCGACTCCGCGACACATTTTACCAAGCCGGCACCTTCAGGTCCCGGGCGCCGGCGTCGCCTTGAGCGCGAGCGCGCGCTGATAGAGGCGGTTCTTCGGTGCACCCGTAATTCGCGCCGCGAGCGCCACGGCTTCCTTGAGCGGCAGCGCCTCGAGCAGCGGCCGGAGCACGCGTTCGGCGTCCGCCTCGTCCGCGCTGCGCTCGGCCGCCGACGCGCCGTGGAGCAGCACCACGAATTCCCCCAGCCGCTCGTTCGGCTCGGCAACGCGCGAGCGCAGCTCGCCGAGCGTGCCGCTCCAGATCGTCTCGAACTTCTTGGTGAGCTCGCGCGCGAGCACCGCCGGCCGTTCGTCGCCGAACTCCGCCGCCATATCGGCGAGCGAATCGACAATGCGATGCGCACTTTCGTAATACACGATCGTGCGGGGTTCGTGCTTGAGCGCCGCGAACGCCGCGCGCCGCGCCGACGCGCGCGCCGGCGGAAAGCCTTCGAACACGAAGCGATCCGTGGGCAGACCCGCGACCGAGAGCGCCGCGATCGCGGCGCAGGGCCCAGGCACCGGCGAGACGCGCACTCCCTGCGCACGCGCGATGCGCACCAGCTGAAAGCCGGGATCGCTCACCAAGGGGGTACCCGCGTCGCTGATCAGTGCGATAGACTTGCCGGCGCGCAGCATTTCGACCAGCCGCGGCGTTTGCGTGCGTTCGTTATGCTCATGGAGGCTGACAACCTGGGTCCGGATTCCGTAATGCTGCAGCAGCTTTGCGCTGTGCCGCGTGTCTTCCGCCGCGATCAGGTCCACCTCGCCGAGCACCCGCACGGCACGCATCGACAGATCTTCGAGATTGCCGATCGGCGTCGCCACGACGTAGAGAGTCCCGCTCGTCACGCTGCCTCCGAGGCCGATGCCGCCGACGCCGAATCTTAACATGCGGACCTGGGGCCTCCTGGCGCTCCTCGCGCTCCTGGCCGGCTGCGCCGGCGTGCCGACCGCGCCCGTCCCCGTACCCGCGGAAGAGGCGACTCCCGAGAGCGCACAGCAAGCCGAGGTCACCGGCGAGTATCTCGTCGCGGCGCGCGAATACGAACGCCTCGCACAGACCGCCGAGCCGCCGCTCAAGCAGCAGTACCTCCTGAGCGCCGTCGAGGCGCTCATTCGCGGCGGCCAGACGCAGATCGCGCGTCAGAAGCTCAAGGCGATCCCGACGGAGGGTGCCGATCCCGCGGTCGGCGCACGCAGCCGCGTCATCGAAGCGCGCCTCGCGCTCGCCGAAGGGGCGCCGCAGCGCGCGCTCGCGCGGCTCGACGAGGCGGCGCGCGTCCCGCAGCTGAGCCCGCCGCTCCTCGCCGATCTGCATGAGGCGCGCGCCCAGGCCGAGCTTGCACTCAACCGGCCGATCGAAGCCGCGCGCCAGTACGTGCAGCGCGACCGCTACCTCGCGGGGCGCGCCGCCGCGGACAACCAGATGGCGCTCTGGCGCGCGCTCGAGACCGTCCCCGCGGAGCAGCTGCGCGCCGAGCTCGCGACCGCGGATCCCCTGCTCGCCGGCTGGATCGAGCTGATGCTCGCGGTACGTGAGCACAGCGGCAACGCGGTCGCGACGAATCACGCGATCGCGCAATGGCGCGCGCGCTACCCGGAGCATCCGGCGGGCCAGGAGCTGCTCGATACGCTCGCGCTGGGCGCACCCATCTTCACCGGCCGCATCGAGCGCATCGCGCTGCTGCTGCCGCTCACGTCGGACTATGCGGTAGCAGCCGAGGCGGTGCGCGACGGCTTCCTCGCGATGCATGCGCGCACGCCGGAAGCGGAGCGCCCGCGCGTCACGATTTACGACCTCGGCCCCGACCCGACGCTCGCGCCGCAGGTGTACGAGCGCGCCGTCGCGGACGGCGCACAAGTGGTCGTGGGCCCGCTCGGGCGCGAGGCGGCGGACGAGATCGTGCGCAACACGAGCCTCTCCGTGCCCACGCTGCTCCTGAGCCACACGGACGAGAAGCCCGCAGGTGCGGCGCGCCTGTTCCAGTTCGGCCTGCCGCCGGAGCAGGAGGCGCGGCAGGCGGCCGAGCGCGCCTACCTGGACGGCTGCCGGCAGGCAGCGGTGCTCTATCCGTCCGGCACCTGGGGCGAGCGGCTGATGACCGCCTTCACGACGTACTGGCAGCGCCTCGGGGGCCTGGTGATCGCGAGCGAAGCGTACGCCGAGAGCGACACCGACTACGCGGAGCCGGTCAAGCGGCTCCTCAACATCCATCAGAGCGAAGCGCGCCGGCGCATGATCGAGAAGCAGATCGGGCGCCCGCTCACGTTCGAGGCGCGTCCGCGGCGCGACGTCGAGTGCATCTTCCTCGCCGCCGCCGCGCGCAGCGCCCGGCTTATCAAGCCGCAACTCAACTACCACCGGGCGCGGCACCTGCCGGTATACGCGACGTCGCACGTCTACACCGGCAAGGCCGACCCGGTGCACGATGCCGATCTCGACGGGATCCAGTTCGGGGACATGCCGTGGATGCTGGTGCAGAACGGGCGCATTGCGGAGCTGCGCCGCACGCTGCAGGGCGACTGGCCGTACGCCGGCACGGACCTCGACCGGCTGTACGCCCTCGGCGTCGACAGCTACGCCATCCTGCCGCACCTCAACCGCATCAGCACCGACAGCGCGGCGCGGTTTCCGGGCGTCACGAGCGGCTTGAGCCTCGACCCCGACGGGCGCCTGCACCGTCAGCTCGCCTGGGCGCAGTTCCGCAACGGCGTGCCGCGCCTGCTGAATGGGCAGCCGCACTGACATCCCCCGCGGCGACGGCGCGGCGGCCGAACGCGCGGCGGCGCGCCACCTGGAGCGGGCCGGCCTTCGCGTCGTCGCGCGCAACTACCGCAGCCCCTTCGGCGAGATCGACCTCGTCATGCGCGACGGCGACGCGCTCGTGTTCGTCGAGGTGCGCTTCCGCGCGCGCGAGGACTTCGGCACGCCGGCCGAGTCGGTCGATCGGCGCAAGCAGCAGCGCCTGCGCGCGACGGCGGAGCACTTCCTCCAGCACGACAGCCGGGCCTGCAACGGCCCCTGTCGTTTTGATATCGTAGCGATCACCGCTACCGACGCCGGAGAACGGATCGAATGGCTGCGCAACGCTTTCTGAGGGCCCGATGAGCACGACCGCCGCCGCGGCCGACGCGCTCGTCGCGCGCGTGCAGCAGCACTTCGCCGACAGCATCCAGGCGCTGCGCGACGCGGTCGGGCCGCTCGCCGCCCCGATCGCCGCCGCGGCCGTGCGCATGGCCGAGGCGCTGCGCGCGGAGCGCAAGATTCTCGCCTGCGGCAACGGCGGCTCGGCCGCCGACGCGCAGCACTTTTCCGCCGAGCTCCTGAACCGCTTCGAGCGCGAGCGGCCGCCGCTCGCGTGCGTCGCGCTCACGACGGACACTTCGACGCTGACCTCGATCGGCAACGACTACCACTTCGACGAGATCTTCGCGAAGCAGGTGCACGCGCTCGGCCGTCCCGGCGACGTGCTGCTCGCTATCACCACGTCCGGCAACTCCCCGAACGTGCTGCGCGCCGTGGAAGCGGCGCGCGAGCGCGGCGTCGCGTGCGTGGCGCTCACCGGCCGCAACGGCGGCAAGCTCGCCGGCATGCTGCGTCCCGACGACATCCACATCTGCGTGCCCGCCACTTCCACCGCGCGCATCCAGGAAGTGCACGGGCTCGTGATCCATTGCCTGTGCGATCTCATCGACCAGCAACTCTTCGGCGCCCGCTGACCGCCGCGTCCGCGCTGCCGCTGCTCGTGCTCGCCGTCGCGGCGGTCGTGCAGGGGTGCGCGCCGCTCGTGGTTGCGGGCGCCGGCACCGCCGCTGTGGCCGCGCACGATCGGCGCACCGTGGGCGCGTTCATCGACGACCAGGCGATCGAGCTCAAGGCGGCCACCGCCATCCGCACGGACGAGACGCTCGCCCCCGAAGTGCACATCAACGTGACCAGCATGAACGGCATCGTGCTGCTGACCGGCGAGGCCCCGACCGCCGAGCTGCGCGACCGGGTGCTCGCCAAGGTGCGCGAGATCGACGGCATCCGCCGGGTGGTCAACGAGATCCGCATCGCGCCGCCGTCGCCGCTTTCCGCGCGCACGCACGACGGCTGGATCACCGCCAAGGTCAAGACGCGGCTGATGCACACGGAAAAGATCGACTCGACGCGCGTGAAGGTCGTGACCGAGAACGACGTAGTGTACCTGATGGGCCTCGTGACGCGCGCCGAGGGCGAGACCGCGAGCGCGGCCGCGGCCAAGGTCGGCGGCGTGGCGCGCGTCGTCAAGCTCTTCGAGTACCTCGATTGACCCCTGCGAGCGCGAAGATCGTGCGGGACCGATCCGACCTCGCGGCGCGGATCGCGGCGCTGCCGCGGCCGCTGGTGTTCACCAACGGCTGCTTCGACATCCTGCACCGCGGACACGTGACCTATCTCGAGGAAGCGCGCGCGCTCGGGGCGAGCCTCGTCGTCGGCGTCAACAGCGACGCTTCGGCGCGTCGCCTCGGCAAAGGCGCCGATCGCCCCATCAACCCTCTCGAAGACCGCCTCGCGGTGCTCGCCGCGCTCGAAAGCGTCACGCTCGTCGTGCCGTTCGACGAAGACACGCCGATCGAGCTGATCGCGCTCGTGCGGCCGGATCACCTGGTGAAGGGCGGCGACTGGCCGGTCGAGCGCATCGTCGGCAACGAGCTCGTACGCTCCTACGGCGGGCGGGTCCACTCGATTCCGTTCCGCTTCGACCGCTCCACCACCGCACTCATTCGCCGGATCCGCGGCGCCTAGGTCCGGCGGCGCCTCGGCTCAGCGTTCGGGCGCGGCACCGCGCGGGCGCGGCCGGTCGCGCGACGGGATCCGGTACAGCCAGATCGCGAGGCCGACGCCGAGCAGCGCGAGCGCCGCGCGCGCATAGCCGTTCTCCACGTAGAACACGATCGACGCCGCGAGGGTCGCGCTCATGAGCGCGACGGCGGTGATCTTGGTGCGCCACGGGATGCTGCGGTGCCGCCGCCACTCGAGCACCAGCAGACCGAACGCCGGGCTGTTGAGCAGCCAGTTGTAGAAGCGCGCCGAGGCGCGCACGTAGCAGGCCGCCGCGAGGAGGAGGAACGGCGTGGTCGGCAGCACCGGCACCACGAGGCCGACGAGGCCCAGGAGGACGCAAAGCGTCCCGAGCGCGAGAAAAGCGCCGCGGACGAGCGGCGAGGCGTGCACGCGCACCTCGTGCGCGTAGTCCGTGCGCGGGGGCCGCTCGACTCTCATGCGCCTGCTCCCGCTGCCATCGTGCTACTGCGGCGCGCGCAGCAGCTCCTCGTAGATCGTGCGGTCGGCGTCGCTGAAGCAACAGGCGACGATTTCGTCGAACTGCGGCTCGTGGGCGCGCAGCACGTCGAGGGCGATACGCGCGGCCTCCTCTTTCGGATAGCCGTACGCACCGGTGCTGATCGAGGGAAAGGCGATGGTGCGTACGCCGTGCTCGACCGCGAGCGCGCACGCGCTCCGGTAGCAGCTCGCGAGCAGCGCCGCTTCGCCTGCGCGCCCGCCGCGCCACACGGGGCCGACCGCATGAATGACCCACTTGGCGGGGAGCCGGAAGCCCGGAGTGATACGCGCCTCGCCGGTCGGGCAGCCGCCGAGGCGGCGGCAGTAGGCCGCGAGCTCGGGGCCAGCGGCGCGATGGATCGCGCCGTCGACGCCCCCGCCGCCGCGCAGCCCTTCGTTCGCGGCGTTGACGATGGCGTCGACCGAAAGCGTGGTGATGTCGGCCTGGAGCACCCGGATCATGCGTTCCTCGCCCGGCGTTGCCGGCCTCGATTATCGCACGTCGGGAAGCCGGTTCTTACTTGATGCGCTTGAGCACCGGCCCTTTGCGCGGTGTGGGCGGCGGCTGCGGCTCCGGTTCCGGCGGGGTTTCCTCCACCTCGGGGAAGGCGACGCCCTGCCCGTTCTCGCGAGCGTAGATCGCGCGCACGGCGCCGAGCGCACACTCGACGCCGAAAGGCTGGCCGCCGAAGCGCGCGGAGAAGGCGAACCCCTGCTCGTCCAGCACCAGTCCCTGCACCGCGCGCGGGGACACGTTGAGCACGACACGGCCGTCCTGCGCGACGCCGGCCGGCACGCGCACGCCGGGGGCGCCGGCATCCACGATGATGTGCGGAGTGAGGCCGTTCTCCACGGCCCAGTCGTAGACCGCTCGCACGAGATAGAGCTTGAGCGGAGTCATTGCGGCAGCAGCGCACCCGGCCCGGGCGGTCAGCGCTTGCGCATCTCCTTCTCGGCCTCGGTGAGGCTCAGCTTGAAAGACTTGCGCGCGAACATGCGCTCGGCGTACTCGAGGATCGGCTTCGCCTGGCGCGGCAGCTCGATGCCGTAGTACTCGAGGCGCCAGAGCAGCGGCGCGAGCGCACAGTCGACGAGGCTCACCTCCTCGCCCAGGACGTACGGCTGGTCCTTGAACACGGGCGAGATCACGGACAAACCGTCGCGGATGATGGTGCGGGCGCGCTGCGCGGCCCTCTTGTCGCCGCCGGTGATGTCAGGCAGCAGGCTGTACCAATCGCGGTCGAAGCGCAGCAGCATCAGCCGCGCGCGGGCGCGCGACACCGGGTCGACCGGCATGAGCGGCGGATGCGGCAGCCGCTCGTCGAGATACTCGTTGATGATGTTCGATTCGTACAGCACGAGCTCCCGATCGACCAGCGTCGGCACCTGGTTGTACGGATTCAGATCCGCGAGCTCCCGCGGCTTCTTGGCGACATCGACCTCGATTATCTGGCACTCGACGTCCTTCTCGAACAGGACAATGCGCGTGCGGTGGCTGTACGGATCGGTCTTGCCGGCGTACAGCGTCATGATGGGTTTGCGTATCGGAGACGTTCCCATGCCGTCGATCATTCGTTCTGCATTCATGTGCACGCGACCCGGGTTCGATAACAGAACGAAACACGCGGCGGCGAGCCGCCGCCGCGGCAACTCTCACTGGACGTCCTTCCAGTACTCCCTCTTCAGGAGGTAGGCGACGACCAGGAATACCAGCAGGAACAGGATGACCCAGACGCCGATGCGGTAGCGCTCGAGCTTCGCGGGCTCGCCCAGGTAGACGAGGAAGTTGGTGAGGTCGCGCATCGCGCGGTCGAACTCCTGGGGGGTGTGCGTTCCCTGCCGCTCGAGCTCGAAGCGCACGAAGCGGTGGTTATCGTCGAAGACCGGGCGCTGCTCGCCCTGCCACTCGTACAGAACGTGCGGCATGGCGACGTTGGCGAACACGACGTTGTTCCAGCCCGAGGGCGTGCTGTCGTCGCGGTAGAAGCCGCGCATGTAGGTGTAGACCCACTCCGGGCTGCGCCAGCGCGTCAGCAGCGTGAGGTCGGGCGGCGGAGTGCCGAACCAGGCGGCGCCGTCTTCCTTGCGCATGACCGCCTTCATCGGGTCGCCCACCTTCTCGGCCGCGAACAGCAGATTCTCCTTGACGAGCTCCTCGGAGATGCCGAGGTCCCGGCCCATCCGGTTGTAGCGCATGTACGCTGCGCTGTGGCAGGACAGGCAGTAGTTCACGAAGATCCTGGCGCCGCGCTGCAGCGAGGCCTGGTCGCCGAGATCGATATTGACCCGCTCGCACTCGATCTGGCCGCAGCTGTACGGCCCGTTGGCCGCGGCATGCGCCCCGCCGAGCGGCAGCAGCAGGAGCACGAAACACGAGAGCAGCCGTTTCATTTCCATGTCACGCGCTCCGGTACCGGTCGGGTCTTGTCGAAAGTGGTGTACCAGGGCATCAGCAGGAAGAACAGGAAATAGACCACGGCGCCGAGCTGCGCCAGGATCACGTTGATTCCGGAGGCGGGCTGCGTGCCGAGGTAGCCGAGCAGCACGAACGCGATCGCGAACAGGGTGAGCGCGGTCTTGAACATCCAGCCGCGATAGCGCACCGACTTGACCGGCGCGCGGTCGAGCCAGGGCAGCAGGAACAGCAGCCCGATCGAAAGCCCCATGAGGACCACCCCCCAGACCTTCGCCTCGATGGTGGCAAAGCCGACCAGGAACAGCATGCCGATCACGAGCGCGATCAGGCGGCTGCGCCCGGTGCGCACGCTGAACACCGTGAGCAGCGTCATGAACACGACCAGCGGCGTCAGCACCCATGCGACCATCTGCTCGGTCGTCGCCCGCAGGATCGAGTAGAACGGCGTGAAGTACCAGAGCGGCTTGATCTCGGTCGGCGTCTGCAGAATGTTCGCCGGCACGAAGTTGTCGTGCTCGAGGAACCAGCCTCCCATCTCGGGCGCGAAGAACACGATCGCGGCACCGATGATCAGGAACACGGTTGCGCCGACCAGGTCCTTGACCGTGTAGTACGGATGGAACGGAATTCCGTCGAGCGGGATGCCCTTCGCGTTCTTCTTCGCCTTGATCTCGATGCCGTCCGGGTTGTTGGAGCCGACCTTGTGCAGCGCCACGATGTGGATGAACACGAGCAGCACCAGCACCAGCGGCACCGCGATCACGTGCAGGGCGAAGAAGCGGTTGAGCGTCGCGTCGGACACGACGAAGTCGCCGCGGATCCACTCCGCGAGACCCGGCCCGATCACGGGTAAGGCGTCGAACAGCGAGATGATGACCTGCGCGCCCCAGTACGACATGTTGCCCCACGGGAGGAGATACCCCATGAAGGCCTCCGCCATCAGCGCCACGAAAATGACGACGCCGATAATCCAGAGCAGCTCCCGCGGACCCCGGTACGAGCCGTACATGAGCCCGCGGAACATGTGCAGGTATACGACCACGAAGAAAAGCGACGCGCCGGTCGAATGCATGTACCGGATGAGCCAGCCCCATTCGACGTCGCGCATGATGTACTCGACCGAGGCGAACGCGAGGTTCACGTCGGGCTTGTAGTGCATCGTGAGGAAGATGCCGGTCACGAGCTGCACCACCAGCACGAGCAGCGCCAGCGAGCCGAAGTAGTACCAGAAGTTGAAGTTCTTCGGGGCGTAGTACTTGGAAACGTGCTGTTCCCAGGTGCTGGTGAGCGGATAGCGCGCGTCGATCCAGTCGATCAGCCGGCGCCAGGCGGTGGGCTTTGCCGCGGCCATCAAGCCGTCTCCTTCTGGTCTTCGCCGATCAATATGCGGGTGTCGCTGATGTAGGCGTGCGGCGGCACGACCATGTTGGTCGGTGCCGGAACGTTGCGGTATACGCGGCCCGCGAGGTCGAACTTGGAACCGTGGCACGGACAGAAGAAACCGCCAGGCCAGTCCGCGCCGAGCCCGGAAGCGGCGCCCGGCTCCAGACGCTTGTCCGGCGAGCAGCCGAGGTGCGTGCAGAGCCCGACCAGCACCAGGATTTCAGGCTTGATGGAGCGGGTCGGATTCTGGGCGTACTTCGGCTGCTGGTCCGCCACCGCCGACTTCGGGTCGGCGAGCATCGGCTCCACGGCGGAGAGCGTCTGCAGCATCTCCGGCGTGCGGCGCAGGATCCACACCGGCTTGCCGCGCCATTCAACCGTCAGCAGCTGCCCGGGCTCCAGCCGGCTGATGTCCACCTCGACCGGCGCGCCGGCGGCCCGTGCCCGCGCGCTCGGCAGCATGCTCTTGACAAAAGGTGTCGCCGCGAACGCGGCGCCGACGACGCCAAGCCCCGTGGTCAGCATGAGCAGGCGGCGACGCTGCGGATTCATGGCCTCATCGCTCATCAGGAAACTCCCACAAAGACGAACATCGCCGCTTTTTTCGTTCTATTCAGGGACGGGGAACGGGCGCCGGCGGAAGAATTCGGGAAATAGCAACGACTTCGGGCATGCAGGACGCGCCATAGGATCGTCGAAGGCCATGCTGTAGTCAAGAGAAAACGGGCTTCTTTCGCGCGCAACGCCGCGCGGAACCGGGAGCCGGCCGGACGCCGGCGCGCGGTCAGCTCTCGCTTTTCGCCGCTTCCGGGCCTTCCCGTCGAGCCGTGAGCGACCGCAGCCGACGCGCGAAGAAGAGACCCACCTCGAACAGCAGGATCGTCGGAACCGCGAGCAGGAACTGCGACAGGACGTCGGGCGGCGTCAGCACGGCGGCGACCACGAACGCGCCGACGATCACGTAGGAACGCTTCTGGGCGAGTGACTCCGGATCGATCACGCCCATCACCGCCAGGATCACCACGGCGACCGGAACCTCGAACGCGAGGCCGAACGCGAAGAACATCGCGAACACGAAGTCGAGGTACGCCTTGATGTCCGTCATCATCGTGACGCCCGCCGGGGCGCTGCTCGCGAAGAACCCGAACGCCACCGGGAACACGATGAAGTAGGCGAACGCCATGCCGAGGTAGAACAGCACGATACTCGAGACGAGCAGCGGCAGCGCGATCCGCTTCTCGTGCCGGTACAGGCCGGGCGCCACGAACGCCCAGACCTGGTAGAGCACGAACGGCACGGCGATCACGAGCGCCGCCGCGAACGTGAGGCGAAGCGGCGTCAGGAACGGGGAGGCCACCTCCGTGGCGATCATGCTAGCGCCCTGCGGCAGCACGCCGAGCAGCGGCCTCGCGAGCAGCGCGTAGACGTCGTTCGCGAACGGCACCAGCGCGAGGAACACGACGCCGATCGCGATGAGCGAGTACAGCGCCCGGTTGCGCAGCTCGAGCAGGTGCGAGATGAACGTGCCTTCGGCGCCGTTCGTGCTCTCGCCGTTACTGGGCTCCGTCATGCTGCGACTCCGGCTTGGGCGCCGCCTCCGCGTCCTTCTTGCGCCGCTTCGCCGGCCGCTTGCGCTCGCGCGGCGGCTCGGTAAGCGGCGGCAGGTCGGCGATCGAGAGCTCGGGCGCGGGGTCGGACGGCGGAGCGGCGGGCGTCTGCGCCTGGGCGGCCGCGGTCGTCGCTTGTTCCGCTGCCGCCGCGATATTGGCCTCCTGCAGCAGCTTTCCGGAGGTCTCCTCGACCATGCGGCGGGTCTCGTCGAGCTCGCGCTTGAGGTTGCGCAGCTCCGCGAGCTCGGCGAGCTGCATTTCCTTGTCGATGTCCTGCTTTACGTCCGCGACGAACCGGCGCACCCGCCCGAGCCAGTGTCCGAGGGTGCGGGCGACCTCGGGAAGCCGCTTCGGCCCGAGCACGATCAGCCCGACGAGGGCGATCACGACGAGCTCGGAAAACCCGATATCGAACATGGCGGCAGCGCGCGGGGCGCGGCTCAGGCCTGGCGCTTCTCTTTGGCCGTGACCTCGGCGTCCACCACCCGGCCGCCGTCGTGGAGCTGCTTGGGCTCGCCGGCCTCCTCGCCGCTCTTCTCACCTTCTTCCCGCATCGCCGTCTTGAAGTTGCGGATCGCGGTGCCGAGATCGCCGCCGAGATTGCGCAGCTTCTTGGTACCGAAGATGAGGAGCACGATGAGCAGCACCACCAACCAGTGCCAAATGCTGAAAGTTCCCATATCGCTCTCCAGGCTGTACGTATGCGGCGGCGCGCCGGCCGCGGGTCAGGTGCCCCGGCGCGCGGCTTTCTCGTCGAGGCCGGAGCGGCCGAAGCGCCGCTCGAGTTCGCTCAGCACATCATCGGGCGACAGCCCCTGCTGTGCAAGCAGTACGAGGGTGTGGAACCAGAGATCCGCGGTCTCGTGCACGATCTGCGTCCGGTCCCCGCTCTTCGCCGCGATCACGGTCTCCGTCGCCTCTTCGCCGATCTTCTTGAGAATGGCGTCGAGCCCTTTGGCGTACAGGCTCGCGACATAAGAGCCGGCGGGCGCCGCGGTCTTGCGCTCCTCGAGCGTGCGGGCGAGCTTATTAAGTATCTCGGACATCGACTTCAGCCCTTGCCGTAGATTTCCTGCTCGCTCCGGAGCACCGGATCGACCGGGACCCAGCGTCCGCCCTCCAGGCGCTGGTAGAAGCAGCGCTCCCGGCCGGTATGGCAGGCGATGCCACCTTGCTGCTCGACCACGAGGAGCACCGCGTCGTTGTCGCAGTCGAGGCGGATCTCCTTGACGATCTGCACGTAGCCGGACGTCTCGCCCTTGCGCCAGAGACCGCGCCGACGCGACCAGTACACCGCGCGCCCCTCGGCCGCCGTGGCCGCGAGCGACTCGCGGTTCATCCAGGCGAGCGTCAGCACCTTGCCGGTCGTCGCGTCCTGCGCAATCGCCGGGACCAGACCGTCGGCGTTCCACCTGACCGCGTCGAGCCAATCCCCGTTCATGAGGCGTATTTCACCCGATCGGGGCGAAAAGCACAAAAACCACGAGCGGGCCGCTCTATCGCCGCCGGGGCCGAGACACCGGGTCCACGACTTCTGATGGGCGTGAAAGCCCTTCGATCGCAAAAGGCGGAACGGCCGCGAATCGATACGTCATTGCGTGCTCTGCGGAACGCCGTGCGCCCGGTCCGTGCGGCTCACGTTGCCCATCACCTGTTCGAACCGCGCTGGCCGGCGAGCACAGGCAGGCGCCGCCCCCGATTTCACGGCAGTCCGTAGCGGTCAACTACCGACCCCGTGTCGGAGGATGATCCCGGCTCGTCGCAACAGGCGGGAAAGCGAGTGACCGCGCTGCAGACGCGATCGGGGAACCTGCGGCGTGCGGGCGGCCGCGGGACGTCGATCAATCGTGGCGGGTCCGCTCTCGGTCGAGCTCGTCCGCCGCGCGCTCACGGCAGGACGTTACGGCTGTCCTGGCGCAACACGAGATCCCAGATCCGCTGGCCGATGGGTCGTTCGCGCTCCTCCAGCAGATGGGCCACGAGCCCGGCGGTCCGTCCGATCAGCGCGAGTCCGCGTCCTAGCTGCGGCGGCAAACCCATGTCCGCCATCGCCGCCCCGACTCCGCCCGCCGCGTTGAGCGGCAGACTGCGGCCGAGCTCCGCGCGCAACACCGCGGGCAGCGCCAAGGCGAGCCGCCAGTGTCGGCCGAAATAGCCGTTGCGCCGGGAAACGTCGACGAGCGCCGGGATCCTAGGATCACCGTTCACGTGTAGGGGATGTCCGACGCCCGGGATCGGCTTCCCCGCGGCGCGATGGGCCGCGATCAGGCGACGGGCCGCCTCGTCGACTGCTCGATCGTCCGCGTCGTCGGAAAGCTCCTTTGCGAACTCCGCGAAAGTCTCGGCCGCATTCTGGATGGTGCCGAGGAAACGATCGCCGGCCCCGAGAAGCCCGGCCGCCACGGCGCCCTGCAGCGACTCCGGCGCACCCAAGTAGGTGAGCCGCGCGCTGATCGCGCTCGGCGTCAGGCCGTGGTCGGCGCCGGTCACCAGGAACATGTTCAACATGTCCTTCTCCCGCGGTTCCGGCATGCGCCCGGCGACCAGCCACCAGATCATGTCGATGAAGTCGAACTTCCCGATGATATCGGCGGCGATATCCTTGCCCCGCACTTCGATCCGATCGGGCGTGGTGGTGCCGATATCAGTGGAAATGCTCGCAGACATGCCGACCCCCATCCGTCAGGACGCGAGCCCGACGGTGATGCCTCCGCAGACGTACAGAATCTGACCGGTGATGAACGAGGAGCGCGGATCCATGAAGAAGGCGACCGCGTGCGCGACTTCCTCGGGCTCTCCGTAACGACCCATCGGAACGCCCTGCAGAATCCGGGCCGTCCTCGGGGAATCTGGCGGATTCGCCCGTTTGAAGGCTTCGGTGGCGATCGGACCCGGCGCGACCGCGTTGACGGTGATCCCCACGCCCGCGAGCTCCAGCGCCCAGGTACGGGTCAGCGAGTTCAGCGCCCCTTTGGACGCGGCGTAGGCGCTTCGCAGCTCCTTCCCCAGCGCCGCACGGCTGGAGATGTTCACGATGCGCCCGAACCCGGCTTTTCGCATCGCAGGAACGACCGCCTTCGCGCACTGGAGCGCCGCACGCGTCGTCACCCTCAGCTGCCGGTCGAACGACGAAAGCGTCGTCTCCTCGAGCGATGCGGGCTCGATGGCGGCGACGTTGTTCACGAGGCCGAGCACGGCCTTCCGGTTGATCAGCCTCGCGAGCGCGCCGTCCAGCGCCGCTTCGTCACCCATGTCCACCCGCTCGTGCTCGCAGACGCCCGACACCGGGGGCGGTTGCAGGTCGAAGGAGACGACGTCCCAGCCGTCCTCGCGAAGCCGCTGACAGATGCTCCACCCGATTCCGGACGAACCGCCCGTCACGAGCACGGAGCTTCCCTCCGGTAGCACTCGCCGAATCACGCCGATCCCTCCTTGTTCACTCGTTCGCTCACGTATCGCTTTGCGTCCACCCGCGACACCTTGCCGTTTGCCGTTCTCGGCAGTGCGTCGATGAAATGAACGGCCTTCGGCGTCTTGATGGCGTCGAGCCGGCTCCTGACCCAGGCGACGAGTTCCTCGGCGCCGACCCGGGCGCCCTTGCGCACCTCCACCAGCGCGTGCACCGCCTCGCCCCATTTCGGATCGTCGACGCCGACGACCACGCAATCGTGTACGGCCGGATGCTGGCCGAGAACGTTTTCGACGTCCGTCGGGTAGACGTTGAAGCCGCCGGTGATGATCACGTCGCGCAGCCGGTCTTTGAGGAACAGGTAGCCGCGCTCGTCGAGAAAACCGACGTCCCCCGTATGCAGCCAGCCGTCGCGAATCGTCTCCGCGGTCTTCTCCGGCTGGCGCCAGTAGCCGGCCATGACGAGGTCGCCGCGCACGACGACCTCCCCGGATTCGCCCGCCGGCAGGAAAGCGCCGTCGGGCCCCTTGATCCGCACCTCGGTGAGAAAGGTCGGCCTTCCCACCGACTGCAGATTGCGCGGGTCGCGGTACTCCTCCGGCGACAGGAACGAGATCGCGGCGGGCGCCTCCGTCTGTCCGTAGCCGGTGGCAACGGCGCCGAAGACGCACTGGGCTTCGATGATCTTGTCGGACCGCATCGGGGCCGCCGCATGGATGAAGTGCCGAAGCGCGCTCCAATCGCGGGAGCCGGCGGTCTCGTCTTCGAGCAGCATGTACACGAGCGTCGGCGGCAAGAACACGGTGGTGATTCGCTCGCGCTCGAGCACATCGAGAAGCTCGCGCGGACGCGTCGAAGGCGCCAGAACCACCGATCCGCCCGCTCCGAGGACCGGCAGGAGCAGCGTCGACGTCCCGTGCGTGATCGGCGCCGCGGCCAGATAGCGATCGGTGTCGCGCAGCTGCATCGCGTGCAGGAACGAGGCGATCATCGTGTTCCACGAGCGATACGTCTGCATGACGCCCTTCGGAACACCGGTCGTGCCGCCCGTGAACTTGATCGCCTGGATCTCGCCCAGGTCGTGGAACACGTCGCGCGGCATGCAGCCTTCGTACTTCCGTATCAGCGGGCTGAGCTCGCATCCACGGTCGCCTTCGACCGTGTACACCAGCATCGGCGCCCTGCCCGGCTCGATGCCGGAAGCAAGCTCGCGCTGCGCAATCACCAAGCCGGCTTCGGTGAACTCGATGATCCGGTTGAGCTCCGCTTTCCCGGCTCTCGGGTTCAGTGGGACCCAGATCCGTCCCGCGAGCAGCGTCGCGAACAAGGCAACGACGTGCGCGACGTGGTTGCCGCCGCAGATCGCGATCCGTGCCCGCGGATCGGGTGCGAGCTCCTGCAGCGCGCAGGCAAGCGACTGGGCGCGCCGGACGAGCCCCGCGAAGGTCAGCCGTCCTTCCGGCCCCGAGACGGCGACCTTGTCCGGCCGTGCCCGGGCGCTCCGCAGCAGGAAATCGATCGGTCGCATCGGTGCCCCGTTTTCAGTCGACCTTCGCCCCGGAAACGCGGACCATCGCCGTCCATTTCTCGCGTTCGGCCGCAACGAATCGACCGAACTCTTCCGGCGTCATCGTCTCCACCACGGCGCCCAGTTTCGAGAACCGCTGCCGAACGGCCTCGGATTCGAGGATCGCCCGGATCTCCCGATTCAGGCGTCGAACGATTGGATCCGGCGTTCCCGCCGGAACAAAGATGCCGGACCACGCGGTCGCCTCGTAACCGGGAACGCCGGCCTCGATCATGGTCGGCACGTCCGGCAGCAAGGGCGAACGGGTCCTGCTGGTCACGGCGAGTGCGCGGAGCGCGCCTTTCTGGATGTGCGGCAGCGATACCGGCAGGTTGTCGAACATCAGGTCGATCTGTCCGCCGATCAGATCGGTCAGCGCCGCGGCCCCGCCACGGTACGGCACGTGGACGATGTCGACTTTCGCGAGGTGCTTGTAGAGCTCACCCGACAGATGGATGCTGCTTCCGCTTCCCGAAGAGCCCATGTTGAGCTTTCCGGGATTCGCGCGCGCGTACTCGGTCAGCTCCTGCACCGAGCGCACGCTCAGCGAAGGGTTCACGACGAGCACGTTCGGAACGCCGCCGATGTGCGCGACCGGCGCGAAATCCCTCGTCGGATCGACCTGGAGATTGGTGTACAGTGCCGGGTTGATGGCGTGTGTGCCGATCGTGCCCTGGAAGAGCGTGTACCCGTCGGGAGCGGCTCTCGCCGCCTCCTGCATGGCGATGTTGCCGCCGGCGCCCGCCACGTTCTTGACGACGACGGGCTGTCCGAGGCGCTGCGCCAGATGTTCGGCGATCACGCGCCCGAACATGTCGGCAGCGCCGCCGGGCGGAAATGGAACGATGAACGTCAAAGGCTTCGTCGGCCAGTCCTGCGCATGAACGCCCAGTATGAACAGTGCCGCCGCGGCTGCGCAGAACGAGAACAGGATCCGCTTGATCAGTATGCGCCTCTTCATCTGATGTCTCCGGTACCGTTTCCAATTAAGTAAGCGAGTGCCCGCATTCGGCTCGCGCGCCACGCGCCCGCACGTCAGCCTCGACCGTTGGTCGGATTCAGCACGACGCCGTTGCTGAGTCCCCCGTCGACCACCAGGCCCGTCGCATTGACGTACGACGCGTCGTCGGACAGCAGGAACCGCACGGCGTTGGCCACTTCCCATGCGGTCCCTTGTCGACCGAACGGGAGCGGTCCGCGCGCACGTTCCGGGCGCGCCCGGCCCGCGGCGCGGCCCATCGGCGTGTCGATCAGGCCGGCATACACGACGTTCGCGCGAATGCTGCGCGGATGGCCTTCGAGCGCCACCGCCCGACACAATGCACCCAACGCAGCCTTGGAAGCCTCGTAGGCGGGATTCCTGGCAGCGGGGAGGAAGGCCGCCACCGACGACACGAAAACGATCGAGCCGCCGTTCGACATGCGGGGCAAGGCGTGCTCGGCGCAGAGCATGTGGCCGCGCAGGTTCACCGCGAAGATCGCGTCCCAGCTCTCGGCAGTGACCTCCGCCAGCGGCCGCCGATCACTGATACCGGCATTCAATACGAGGTGGTCGATGCGGCCGTATCGGGAGATCGCTTCGTCGACGAGACTGCGCGCATCCTCGGGGATTGCGATGTCGGCCTGAACGGCATGGCCGCTGCCGCCCTCGGACTCGACGAAGGCGAGCGTCGCCTCGGCAGCCGCCCGATCGCGATCGACGCAGACGACGACGGCGCCGGCGCGCGACAACGTCAGGGCGATCGCTCGCCCATTCCCGACGAGATTCGGCACGTCCGATGGAGACTGACCAGCCCCCACGACTACTGCAACGCGCCCTTCGAAGCCTGCTTTCGTCGAGGTCATTGCTGCATTTTGGGATAATGGAAACGTTACCATAGCTTCAAATGTGCTTCCAAATCGCGCTAACATGTGGAACGTTTCCACATTATGCAGGGTAAGGAACACCTGGGAATGAGCAGGCGCGTGTCCGTTCGCGACGTAGCGAGAGTCGCGGGAGTGTCGATCAGCAGCGTTTCACGGGTACTGAACGGCAGCGGCTATGCGAGCAGCTCGCTGAAGGCTCGCGTTGCGCGCGCCGTTGCAGAGACCGGCTATACACCGAGCTTCGCGGCACGGCATCTGCGCACGGGCCGCAGCCGGGCGATCGGCTTCATGGTGTCGAACCTGGCGAACCCGTTCCTGGCGGCACTGGTGGCCAGAGTCGAGGAGCTTCTCCGGCTCGCGGGCTTTGCGCTGCTCGTAGCCAGCACCTACGACCAGCGGGAGCGCGAGGAGGAGCTGCTGACGCTGTTCCAGAGCCGGCAGCTCGAAGGGGTTTTTGCTGCGCCGAGCACCGAGGGACTCCCACGATCCCGTGATCCCTACGCGCGATGCAGATTGCCGCTCGTCATTCTCGACCGCGAGATTTCGTTCGATGCCGACGCCGTGTTTCTGGACCATCGCAGCGCGATCAGGCAGTCGGTCGAGTATCTCGTGGAACTCGGGCATCGGCGAATCGCCCTGCTGGGGCCCAACGAACAAATCCGCCCGGGGCGTGAAAAGCTGCTGGGTTATCGCGACGGGCTGCAGGCGCACGGTATCCCCTATGACGAGAACCTGGTGTGCATGCTGCGTTCCGCCGTCGACTCCCCGGAACAACAGGTGTCGCGGATGCTATCCGGCGATGACCCGCCGACCGCCATGATCGGGCTCGGTACGCGCATTCTGGCCGGCGCGCTGCGTGCGGCCCGGCGCGCGCAACTCGAGATCCCCGCCGACCTCTCGATCATCGGTATTGGAACGCCCGATGTATTCGCGTACATGTACCCGCCGATGACGACATTGCGCTTCGACATCGAGACAGCGGCGTCCAGCATGACGCAGCTGATGCTGGACCGGATCGCGGGCTCGGCCCCTCGGGAGCCGAGACGCGTGCATATCG
>DATCLR010000091.1:0-8109 GCA_036563785.1 Burkholderiales bacterium
GTACGCGAGGCCCGTCCGGTCGAGGTAGCTCAGGAAGATGTCCCGGCGCTCCACGTACTCCTGCGTCAGCGCCGCGTAGTAGGTCGCCGGAAAGTTGAGCGCGGTGACGACGGCGTGCTGCAGCGGCGCCGCCGCACCGACGGTGAGGAAGTCGTGCACTTTGCGCGCCTGCGCGACGATCTCGGGCGTCGCGTGCAGGTAGCCGAGCCGCCAGCCCGTGATCGCGTAGGTCTTCGACAGCGACGAGCAGCTCAACGTTCGCTCGCGCATGCCGGGAAGCGTCGCGAAGTACGTGTGCACGTGCGGCGGGAAGACGATGTGCTCGTACACCTCGTCGGTGATGACGAACGTGTCGAACTGGTCGGCGAGCGCCGCGATGTACTCGAGCTCCTCGCGCGTGAACACCTTGCCGCTCGGGTTCGAGGGATTGCAGAGCACGAAGGCCTTGAGACCGCTCGCGAACGCGCGGCGCAGCTCGGCGGGATCGAAGTTGTACTCCGGCGGATACAGAGGCACGTGCACGGGCGTCGCGCCCGAGAGAATCGCATCGGCGCCGTAGTTCTCGTAGAACGGCGAGAACAGCCCCACCCGGTCGCCCGGGTCGCACACGGTCATCATGGCGACCATCATGGCCTCGGTCGCGCCGCACGTGACCACGAGCTCACGCTCGGCGTCGACCGGGATGCCCATGAAGCGCTGGAGCTTCGCCGCGAGCGCAGCCCGGATCTCGGGCGATCCCCACGTGATCGCATACTGGTGCCGGCCGCTGTCCATCGCGTCCTTGGCCGCCTGCACGAGCTCGGCCGGCGGATCGAAGTCCGGGAACCCTTGCGCGAGGTTGATAGCGTCGTACTGCTGGGCGACGCGCGTCATCTCGCGGATGACGGACTCGGTGAAGACGGAGGTACGGCGGGACGTTCTCGGCATCGGGGATCCTCGTTCTCGGGCGGAGCCGCCTGAAGCGCCACATTTTGCAGCAAAGCCCGGGGGGCATGAAACATCGAGCGGCACCATCGAGAGCGCGCGAGGCGGCGCCGTCGCGGCACGGGACGCCGGCGCCCATGCGACACCCGACCCCGATGCCACGCCGCCGGCATCGGGTCCGGAGCCGGCACCGCTAGCCCAGGCGGCCCGCCCCGCGGGCGCCCGCCCTGCCCGCGCGGCTCGTCCGCCGGCCGCGGCGGACCGGCGAACTCCTGATGTTTCTCCAGCGCCTCCGGCCGCGCTTTCGCTATACTTCCGCGCCGTTTTACCCGATTACAGGCCCGTGCAATGACTGACGTCGAAGAAAGAATCCAGCGCATTTTCGAGCAGGTCGTCCGGCGCAACCCGGGGGAGCGCGAGTTCCATCAGGCCGTGAAGGAGGTCCTCGCGACCCTCGGACCGGCGCTGCGCAAGCACCCGGAGTACGCGGAGCACAAGATCATCGAACGCATCTGCGAACCGGAGCGGCAGATCATCTTCCGCGTGCCGTGGCAGGACGACCGCGGCGAAGTGCAGATCAACCGGGGCTTCCGCGTGTGCTTCAACAGCGCGCTCGGGCCGTACAAGGGCGGACTGCGCTTCCATCCGTCCGTGTACCTCGGCGTGATCAAGTTCCTCGGCTTCGAGCAGACGTTCAAGAACGCCGTCACCGGCATGCCGATCGGCGGCGCCAAAGGCGGCGCCGACTTCGACCCCAAAGGAAAATCCGACTCCGAAGTGATGCGCTTCTGCCAGAGCTTCATGACGGAGCTCTATCGTCACCTCGGCGAGTACACGGACGTGCCCGCCGGCGACATCGGCGTCGGTGCGCGCGAGATCGGCTACCTGTTCGGCCAGTACAAGCGCATCACCAACCGCTACGAGTCCGGCGTGATCACCGGCAAGAGCCCGGCGTGGGGCGGCGCGCTCGTGCGGCGCGAGGCGACCGGCTACGGCACGGTGTACTTCACCGAAGAGATGCTCAAGGTCCGCGGCGACACGATCGAGGGCAAGACCTGCGTGGTCTCCGGCTCCGGCAACGTCGCGATCTACGCGATGGAGAAGCTGCAGGCGCTCGGCGCGAAAGTGGTGGCGTGCTCGGATTCGAACGGCTTCGTCTACCACGAGGCCGGCATCAATCTCGAGACGGTCAAGCAGCTCAAGGAGGTCGAACGCCGGCGCATCCGCGACTACGCCGAGGTACACCACGACGCGCGCTACGTCGAGGGCGGACGGATCTGGGACATCCCCTGCCAGGTGGCGCTGCCCTGCGCCTGCGAGAACGAGCTCGACGAGGACGCGGCGCGTACGCTGGTCAAGAACGGCTGCATCGCGGTCGCCGAAGGCGCGAACATGCCGGTAACGCCGGGCGGCGTGCGCGTGTTCCAGGAGGCCGGCATCGCCTACGGCCCGGGTAAAGCCGCGAACGCGGGCGGCGTCGCGACCTCGGCCCTCGAGATGCAGCAGAACGCGAGCCGCGACGCGTGGACCTTCGACTACACGGAGCAGCGGCTGCACGAGATCATGCAGCGCATCCACCGCGACTGCTACGAAACCTCGGTCGAGTACGGAAGCCCGGGCAACTACGTGCTCGGCGCCAACATCGCCGGGTTCCGGCGCGTCGCGGAAGCGATGCTCGCGTTCGGCATCATATAAAGAGGAGGACGGCGCCGAGGCGGCGGGAGATGCTCTCCGGGTACCTGGCCGAGTTCTCGACCGTCGTGGTCGTGCATCTCTTCGCCGTCATGAGCCCAGGGCCGGACTTCGTCATGATCAGCCGCAACAGCCTGGTGTAGTCGCGCCGCGCCGGGATCTAATGCGGCGTTCTGCCTCGCGCTCGGCATTCTCGGGCACGTGACTTACTCGTTGATCGGGATCGGCTTCGTGATCGCCAACTCGATCTATTCCGTGCTCAAGTACCTCGGCGCCGGCTATCTCGTTTGTCTAGGCTACCGGGCGCTGCGCGCGGCGCCTGCCTCCGCGCCGGCGGCGGTGCGCATGGGCTCTCTCACGAATATCCTCAACCCCAAGGCGACGCTCTTCTTCTTCGCGCTCTTCACGCAGGTGATCGACCCGCGCACGCCCAAAGCGGTGCAGGTGCTCTACGGCCTCGAAATGGCGCTCGCGGCGTTCGTCTGGTTCGCGCTCGTCGCCGCCCTCCTGTCGCACGCCCGGCGCTGGTGTCGATGCTGCGCCGCGTCGAGCGCGCGTTCGGCGTGATCCTGATCGCGCTCGGCCTCAGGGTGGCGCTCTCGGCCCGATAACCTCGCTGCGTCCCGCGCTGTCGGCGCGCGCCGCGTCGGATTTCGACCGGCCGCGGGGATACCGACCCCGGGAAAACCCCTATACAGCCGCTCTAACTTCGGCCTTATAAAGGCACCTTCTTTTCGAAGTAACGGACCTTCTCGGTATTCGCGGTCCGTTGCGCTCCAGGGAGAGGCACATGCGCATCGAGCACCGTTGGGCACCCCGCCAGCCGGCGACCGTGCCCGTATCGCTCGCCTGCCGCACGATCGGCCTGCTGCGAGGCTGGCTGCGGAACGTCAGCAAAGGTGGAGCGCTCGTGCAGGTTTCCGCGCAGCTTCCGCTCCATGCACCCGTAGAAGTGATCCTGCCGGTTTACCCCGGTCCGAGTGAGCGTTTATGCCGGCTCTCCGCGATCGTCGCGCGCTGCGGCGACGACGGGATCGGGCTCATGTTCGACCGCGTGGAGCCGGAAGCGTGGCTGGCGCTGCTCGCGCACCTGGCCGCGGAGGCTCCGGGCGGCAGGGAGCGGCTGGAGTCCGGGACGGACGGGATGTCGGCGCGCGTGCGCCGCCGATAGAGAAGTAGAAGCGGGAGCAGCGCGGCGGCAGGCTTCCCGCGCCGTGTGCGGAGCCGCGCTCCGCACGGGGGCCGCGCTGCACGAAGGCCGCGCGGAACGACGCGGCCCACACAGTCGATGAAGCATTTCTGGCGAACTGCGCTGCTCGTGGCGCTCGGCGGGCTGCTACCCGCATCCGACGCCTGGAGCGCGCGCGAGACCGTGCGAATCGGCGTGGTCGCGGGAGGCGACGCCGCGCCGATCGAGCGCTGGACGCCGACGGCGGACTACCTCGAGCGACTGCTCCCGCAGTACGACTTCGCATTCTCGGCACTGACCGAGGACGAGCTGCGCGAACGGCTCTCGGGCAGCGCGCTCGAGTTCGCGCTCACCGATCCCGGCCTCTACGTACAGCTCGCCTACGCCTACGATCTCGCCGCCGTCGCGACCCGGCGCGCGCCGACCGTTGCCGGTCCGCAGGCGCACTTGGCCGCGGCGATCGTCGTACGCGCGAACCGCGACGATATCGTCCGACTCGCCGATCTCGAGGGCAGATCGCTCGCGGCCGTCCACGCCCCGTTCGGAAGCTTCCATCTCGCCTGGCGCGAGCTGCAGCGCGCGGGCATTCATCCGTTCCGCGATCTCACGCAGATCGCGCTCGAGCGCGTTCCGGCGGCCGCGCTGCTGCGTGATCTTCTCCGGGGCGCGGTGGACGCGGTTGCGCTTCCCGCCGACACGCTCGACCGCCTGCAGCGCAAGGGCGTCGTTGCACCGGACGCGCTGCGCCTGCTCGAGCCGCAGCCGGCCACGCCCGAGTTCCCCTTTCCCCGCACGACGCCGCTCTATCCCGAGTGGGCGCTCGCCGCCGCCGCGCACGCACCGTCGACGCTCGTCGACGCCGTGCGCGACGCGCTGCTCGCGATGCCCGCCGACCACCCGGCGGCACGCGCCGGCGGCTACGCCGGGTGGGCGCCGGCGGTCTCGTACGAGCCCGTCGTCGAGCTCTTCCGCGATCTGAGGCTCGGACCCTATCGCGACAATCCGATCCTCGCGCACGCGCGCGACAACTGGTTCCTGCTGCTGTTCGCGGTGCTCGCGCTGGTCGCGCTGATCGCCGTGGCAATCGAGATGCTGCACATGAACCGGCGCGTCGCCGAAGCGATGCGCGGCGGGCGGCGGGCGCGCGAGCAGATGCAGCTCTTCGCGAGCGCGGTCGAACAGACCGCGGATGCCGTCATGATCACCGATCCGCGCGGCGTGATCGAATACGTGAATCCGGCGTTCACGCGCGTCACCGGCTACGCGCCCGAGGAGGTGCACGGCCGCACGCCGGCGATCCTCAAGTCGGGGCAGCACGACGTCCGCTTCTACCAGCGGCTCTGGGACACGATCACGCGCGGCGAGGTGTATCGCGACGAGATCATCAATCGCCGCAAGGACGGCACGCTCTACATCGAGCAGAAGTCGATCATGGCGCTGCGCGATGCGAACGGCAGGATCTCGCACTTCGTCGCGGCCGGCCGCGACATCACCGAGCAGCGGCGCGCGGAAGAGGAAGCGCATCTGCGGCGCGACCAGCTGGCACACACCGCGCGCGTCAACATCATCGGCGAGATGGCGGCCAGCATCGCACACGAGATCAGCCAGCCGCTGACCGCGATCATCAACTACGCGCAGGGCTCGATGCGGCGGCTGCGCAGCGGAAAAGCCGAACCGGAGCGGCTGCTCGGCGTATTCGAGCAGATCGTGGCGCAGGCCCAGCGCGTCGCCGATGCCGTGGTCATGCTGCGGCGCTTCGTCGCCCGGCGCAAAGCGCAGCGCGTGGCGGCCGACGTCAACGCGCTCATCCGCCAGGTCGTCGCGCTGGCGAACAGCGAGACCCGCGGGCGCGGCATCTCGATCGTGCTCGAGCTCGCCGAGAACCTCCCGCCCGCGCTCGTCGACGACGTGCAGATCGAACAGGTGGTGCTCAACCTGCTGCGCAACGGCGCAGAAGCGCTCGCGAGCGCCGACGCGCCGCAGCGCGAGCTCCGAGTCCGCACCGCGCGTGCGGACGACGGCTCGATCGAGGTGGCGATCAGCGACAGCGGCCCCGGACTGCCGCCGCAGCTCGCGGCGAAGCTGTTCGAGCCGTTCTTCACCACCAAGCCGGACGGCGTGGGCCTCGGCCTCGCCATCTCGCGCAGCATCATCGAGAACCACGGCGGCCGCATCTGGGTGACCCCCAATCCCGAGCGCGGCGTGACCTTTCGCTTCACCATTCCCGTGGAGACGCAGACACATGAACAATGACGCTACCGTTTTCGTCGTGGACGACGACGCCGCAGTGCGCGATTCGCTACGCTGGATGATCGAGTCGGCGGGGCTCAAGGTGGAGACCTACGCGAGCGCCGAGGAATTCCTCGCCGCCTACGACCCGGAGCGCCCCGGCTGCCTCGTGCTCGATATGCGCATGCCGGGCATGGGCGGAATCGCGCTGCAGAAGCATCTCGCATCCCGCAACATCGACCTCGCCATCATCTTCATCACCGCGCACGCGAGCGTGCCCACCGCCGTGCACGCGATGCGCGCCGGGGCAGTCGACTTCATCCCGAAACCGTTCAGCGAGGAGGCGCTGCTCGACCGCATCACGCAGTGCATCGAGGAGGCGCGGCGTCGCCATGCCCGCAAGCTCGAACGGGCAGGGCTCGCCGCGCGCTTCGCGCTGCTCACCCCGCGCGAGCACGAGATCCTGCAGGACGTGGTCGCGGGCAAGCCGAATAAAGTGATCGCCGCCGAGCGCGGCATCAGCCAGAAGACCGTGGAGGCGCACCGGGCGAAGATGATGCAGAAACTGCAGGCGCGGAGCCTCGCGGACCTCATGCGGATGGTGCTTCCCCGGCATGACCTTAGGGAGAAACCCTGATGAATCAGGGTATATCTCCCAATTCCGCGGCTATTTGCTGTCCAGTATAAAAACCCCCGCTGACGCGCAAGCTCTTTGAATGCGTCGCAGGAACCCTTCGCCGGTTCCGCCAACGCTGATCAAAGCCTTTATAACCGTTCATGGAGATGTCGCGCATATGGAGCGTCGTTGGGGCATAAGGAAATCCGTCGATGTCGAAGTCGTCATCGACTGCCAGCCGCGCGGTCTGCTGCGTGGCCGCCTCGGCAACGTGAGTGTCGGCGGCCTGTTCGTGCGTACCGAGCCGTCGGTGCTCACGCGCAATACCCACGTCGAAGTGGTGCTCATGCTGCAGCACGCCGACGGGACTCGCGTTTACCGCATGCCGGCACTGGTCGTTCGGCTGTCGCCGAACGGCGTGGGGCTCATGCTCGATCAGTACGACGTCGAAGCGTTCCGCGCGCTCGTCGTGCTGCTCCTCGCCCAGCGCGAAGCCGGGGCGCGGCTCGATGCGCCCTACCGTTCCCATGCCGATAAGTTTCCGGTCGAAGCGGAGACGACCGCTTCGGCCAAGGAGGACGTGACCGGCGCGGCCGTTTCGGCGGCCGACCCGATCACGTCCGTTTCGCAACTGTCGCCCGCCTGCGGCGAATCACACTAAGAAGGGACCGCCACTATGAGAATGTCGACGAAAGCGCAATCTGCCGTAACCGCAACGCTGAGCCTGGCTCTGCATTACAAGGACGGTCCGCTCAACGTCGCGGACCTGTCCGAGGAGCAAGGCATCTCCGTCTCCTATCTGGAACAGCTGTTCGCCTACCTGCGACGCGGCGGCCTGGTCCAGGGCGTGCGTGGACCGGGCGGCGGCTACATCCTCACGCGGCCGGCGAGCGACATCAGCCTTGCGGACATCGTCGCCGCGGTGGACGGAGCCGACGAGTCGCGCCGGCGTCCGACCCTCGGTCAGGAGCACAATCCGACGGCCGAGATGTGGGAAGACCTGAGCAAGGCGTTCTACGACTTCCTGAAGGGCATCACGCTCGAGGACGTCGTGCAGCGCAACAAGCTGCGGCGCGGCCAGTCGACCGCGCAGGCGGCGAACGCCGAGCTGCGCAACGCCGCGGCGGACACGATGCGCCGTACCACTTGACCGGCGCGACACGTCGTAAGGAACGCTCAGCGAATCGGGTTCTACGCGGAAGGACGGGACGCAAGGAGGCGCGGCCCAGGGACGGAGCACCCTTCCGTGGAGAACCCACCTTCCTGATTGCGGCCGCGGGCGCGGAAGCGCGCCGGCGGCGGCCGTTTCGTCGCGTTCCGCGCGCCCGCCGCCGGAATTGCATTGACGCCGGTGTGGTGGCGCGCTAGTTTTGCCGCCCATTCCCATTCCGGCAGGCCATGTCCAACCCCTCTCCCGACGCTCCGTTCGACTTCGAAGCCGCGCTGCGCGAGCTCGAGG
>DATCLR010000155.1:0-4318 GCA_036563785.1 Burkholderiales bacterium
GAGGAGCTGCGCCAGCAGCATCAGGGCTATGCCTGCCAGCAGTGCGGGTTCAAGGGGCGAACATTGCACTGGCTGTGTCCCGGCTGCTCCCACTGGAACACCGTCAAGCCGGTGCTGGAGGAGTGATGTCACGCGATCCCCGCATTATCGTGGCGCTCGACTACGCAACGGCCGCGGAGGCCGAGGCGTTCGTCGCGCGCGTCTCGCCGGCGCGCTGCCGGCTCAAGGTGGGGCTTGAGCTGTACACGGCGGCCGGGCCGGCCTTCGTCGGCGGACTGGTGGAGCGGGGCTTCAGCGTCTTCCTGGACCTCAAGTTCCACGACATTCCGAATACGGTCGAGCGCGCGTGCCGCCAGGCCGCGAAGCTCGGTGTCGATCTGCTCACCGTTCATTGCCTGGGCGGGAGGCGGATGCTGGAAGCCGCGTGCGCGGGCGTGCGCGGCGGGGAGTCGCGGACCCGCTTGATCGGCGTCACCCTGCTCACGAGCCTCGGCCCGGAGGATACGGATGAGATCGGCCTCGGCAGCGACGTCGGCGCGCGCACGGCGGCGCTCGCGACGCTCGCGCGCGCCGCGGGACTGGACGGCGTCGTCTGCGCCCCGACCGAGGCGCAGGACTTGCGCACGCGTTTCGGGCCCGGATGGCTCCTCGTTACGCCGGGCATCCGGCCGGCGGGCAGCGCGAGCGGCGATCAGCAGCGCACCTTGACGCCGCGCGAGGCCGCGGCGCGGGGCGCGGACCTGCTCGTGATCGGGCGTCCGATCACGCGCGCGCCGGATCCGATGCAGGCGCTCGCCGAGATCGAGCGCGATTTGGCGAACGTTTGACGGCCGGCGGCGATGACGAAGCGAGGAGCGTGCACGGCGGCGCTTGCGCGCGACCTTCGATCCGTTACCATGCGCGCCGCGGAGTACGCATACCAATGATTCCGGAACTGCTGCGCAGCATCCGCGATCGGCGCGTGCTGGTCGTAGGCGACGCCATGCTCGACCGCTACTGGCACGGCGGCGTCGAACGCATTTCTCCCGAGGCGCCCGTGCCGGTGGTCGCGGTGACACGATCGGACGAGCGGCCGGGCGGCGCCGCGAACGTCGCGCGCAACGTGCGCGCGCTCGGCGCGCACTGCCGGCTGCTGTCGATCACCGGCGACGATCCCGAGGCGGACACGCTCGAGCGGCTGCTGCACGCCGAGCACATCGAGTGCACGCTCTACCGCGACAAGCTGATCAACACCACGGTGAAGCTGCGCGTGATCTCGCGCAACCAGCAGCTGATCCGCATCGATTTCGAGTCGCCCGCGAGCAAGGACGCGCGCGCTAGACTGCTCGACAACTATCTCGCGCACGTGCGCGACTACGACGTCGTGATCGTTTCGGACTACGGGAAGGGCGGGCTCGGCTATGTTCAGGAGATGATCACGGCGGCGCGCACCGCCGGCGTTCCGGTGGTGGTGGACCCGAAAGGCGACGACTACAGCGGTTATCGCGGCGCCACCTTGATCACGCCGAACCGCAAGGAATTCGAGCAGGTCGCGGGCCGGTTCCGCGACAACGCGGAGCTCGAGCGCAAGGCGGCGGCGATGGCGGGCTCGCTCGAGCTCGGCGGCGTGCTGGTCACACGCGGCGAGGAGGGCATGAGCCTCGTCGAGCGCAGCGGACGCGTCCTGCACCTGCCGGCGCGGGCGCGCGAGGTATTCGACGTCACGGGCGCCGGCGACAGCGTCATTGCGTCGATCGGCTGCGCGTACGCGGCCGGCGGCGCCGTCGAGGACGCACTCGCGCTCGCGAACGTCGCCGCCGGCATCGTGGTCGGGAAGCTCGGGGCGGCGGTCGCGACGCCCGAGGAGATACTGCGCGAGCTCCAGCTTCAGGGGGTCTGATGTACGTCGTCACCGGCGGCGCCGGCTTCATCGGCGCAAACGTGGTCGCCGCGCTCAACGCGCGCGGCATCCGCGACGTCCTGGTCGTGGACAATCTCGAGCACGGCGACAAGTTCCGCAATCTCGCTGACTGCGACATCGCCGATTATCTCGACCAGCGGGAATTCCTGCGCATGCTGCAGGAGGCGCCCCGCAGGCAGCGCTTCAAGGCGGTGTTCCACCAAGGCGCATGCTCCGACACCACCGAGCGCAACGGCGCCTACATGCTCGAGAACAACTATTCGTACTCGAAGGCGGTGCTCCATTTCTGCCAGGAGCGGCGCATTCCGTTGATCTACGCGTCTTCGGCCGCGGTCTACGGGGCGGGAAAGGTGTTCCGCGAAGAGCGCGGGTGCGAGGCGCCGCTCAACGTCTACGGGTACTCGAAGTTCCTGTTCGATCAGTACGTGCGCCGCGTGCTGCCGCGACGGACGGCGCAGATCGTAGGCCTGCGGTATTTCAACGTCTACGGCGATCGCGAGCAGCACAAGGGACGCATGGCGTCGGTGGCGTTCCACCATTTCCAGCAGTTCCGCGCCGACGGCAGGGTGCGGCTGTTCGAGGGCTGCGACGGCTACGGCGCCGGGGAGCAGCGGCGCGATTTCATATCGGTCGAGGACGTGGTGGCGGTGAACCTTCACTTCCTGGACCATCCCAGGCGCAGCGGAATCTTCAACGTCGGGACGGGTCGCGCGCAGACGTTCAACGACGTGGCGCTCGCGGTCATCAATACCCTGCGGACCGAGGCCGGCGCCGGGCCGGTGACGCTCGACGAGGCTCGGGCGCAGGGGCTGATCGAGTACATTCCGTTTCCGGAGGACCTTCGCGGCAGGTACCAGAGCTACACGGAGGCCGATATCACCGCGCTCCGCAAAGCGGGTTACCGGCGTGAGTTCCTCACCGTCGAGGAGGGTGTGGCGCGCTACGTCCGGCGCCTGCTGCAACGGTCGAAGACGATCGCGAACTGACGCGGGCGAACACGGGATTCGGGGCCGGAAAGTCGCTCGGCCTGCGTCCTTGAAGGTCCGCCGGCGCCTCCTATAGTTCTCGGCGGCTGCGCGCCTTTCGAATCGACGGCGGCACGACGCGCCCGGACGGAAGGAACGGCGGCAGCGGCCGCCGCGCGTCGAGCCGATTGCCCGACGGTCGATCGCGGTCTGCCGCGACGAGGCGGCGGCGTATTTGCCTCAAGCACTTCAGGGTCGAATGCGACGTCGCGCCTATGGCCGGCGAGCGGGCGAGGCTCCGGCGGCGGGCGCACGTGTGCGAGAATGTCGCGACGCGGCCGGGCGCAGAGCCCGGTCGATAGCGTTGCCGACGCCATACAGGGGAGAGCGAGAAAGTCCCATGCACGTACTCATCACCGGCGTCGCCGGATTCATCGGTTCCGCCCTCGCGCTGCGGCTGCTCGAGCGGGGCGATCGGGTGCACGGCATCGACAGCCTCAACGATTACTACGACGTGTCCCTCAAGGAGGCGCGGCTGCGTCGCTGCGCGCACCCGCGCTTCACGTTCGAGCGCATCGATATCGTCGACCGCGAGGCGACGGCGGAGCTGTTTCGCAGGCACACCTTCGATGCGGTGGTGCACCTGGCGGCGCAGGCGGGGGTGCGATACTCGATCGAGAATCCCTATGCCTATATCGATGCCAACCTGGTCGGCTTCGGCAACGTGCTCGAAGGCTGCCGGCGCGCCAAGGTGCCTCATCTCGTCTTCGCGTCCTCGAGCTCGGTTTACGGCGCGAACACCAAGATGCCGTTCTCCGAGCACGATAACGTGGACCATCAGGTCTCGCTCTACGGCGCGACCAAGAAGGCGAACGAGCTGATGGCGCACACGTACGCGAGCCTCTACGGGCTGCCCTGCACGGGTCTGCGGTTTTTCACGGTGTACGGCCCGTGGGGGCGGCCGGATATGGCGCTGTTCAAGTTCGCGCGCGCGATGCTGGCGGACCAGCCAATCCCCGTGTTCAATCACGGCAAGATGATTCGCGACTTCACCTACATCGACGACATCGTGGAGGGGGTAGTGCGGGTGATGGACCGCATACCGCGTCCCAACGCCGCGTGGTCCGGGGCGAAGCCGGATCCGGCGAGCAGCTACGCGCCCTATCGGATCTACAACATCGGTAACAATCAGCCGGTCGAGCTCATGCGCTTCATCCGCGCGCTGGAGCAGGCGCTCGGGCGCAAGGCGAAGCTCGAGATGCTGCCGATGCAGCAAGGGGACGTACCGGCGACCTTTGCCGACGTCGAAAGCCTCTCGAACGACGTCGGTTTCCGGCCGAACACGCCGGTCGAGGAGGGCGTGCGGCGCTTCGTCGAGTGGTATCTGACGTACTACGGAGTTTCGGTGCAATGAGCAGGCTGCACCCTGTCATTCTGTCGGGCGGCTCGGGCA
>DATCLR010000113.1:0-2776 GCA_036563785.1 Burkholderiales bacterium
AACCAGCCCTACATCCGCGCGGTCGCGCTGCCGAAGGTCGAGAAGTTCAAGCAGACCTTCGCTCGCGGCGCGATGCCGCGCGCAGGCGCACACAATCGCTGAAGAGGCCGCCATGGAGAGCCGTAGCACTGCTTCCCCGACGCTTTCCCCGAGCGGATTCGATCTGACGCCGCCGACGGACGAACAGCGCCGCGCGCTCGCCGCGGCGCTCACGGACGAGGAGCGGCGCGTGCTGCTGGAGCACGGAACGGAAGCGCCGTTCTGCGGCGCCCTGCTCCACAACAAGACGCCGGGCACTTACTGCTGCCGGCTGTGCGGATTGCCGCTGTTCCGTTCGGGCGAGAAGTTCGAATCCGGCACCGGCTGGCCGAGCTTCACGGCTCCGTTCGACGAATCGCACCTCAAGTATTTCCGGGACACGAGCTACGGCATGGTGCGCACCGAGATCCGCTGCGCCCGCTGCGGCGGCCACCAGGGCCACGTCTTCCCCGACGGACCGCCGCCGACCGGTCTGCGTTATTGCATCAACTCCGTGTCGCTCGAGTTCGTTCCGGCGGGCGAACCGCTTCCGGACAAGCTCGGCCGCAAGGAGCCCGTCCGCTAGCGCTCCGGCACCGGCCAACGGCGCTTGCGCCGCGGGCGGCGGCTCAGTCGACGCACGCCGCGTGAAAAACCGCGGCCTGCGCGACGATGCCGATGCCGAAGATCACGGCCCCTATCGAACCGACGAGCCCGAAATAGCGCGCCGAAACCGCTTCGCGTCGCTCCTTGGTTCTCCCCCCTGCGAGATAGCCGCGCCCCGCATAGACCCCTGCGATCAGCACGACGAACAGAAGCGCCGCGGTGACGGCGTAAAACCATGCGCTCGCGGGCGGACCGCAGAGGAGCGGCGCAAGTCCTCGCATCGACGCGAAGTGCACGCCCCAGGCCGCGAGCGACGCGAACGCCGCGGCCGCGAGCGCGAGCGGCGAGGGCGCAGTGCGGGAAGTGCGGGGCGCGATCATGTGCCGTTCCTCTTCGACAGCGGCCGCACGGGGCGAGTGCCGCGGGATCCGCCTTTGAGGCACGAGTTGCGGGGCGATGGTGACGCGGGCCTGCGCATGGCGGCACCCTGCGCATGGACATCGCGACGCCTCTCAGTGCAACTCCGGACGCATCCGCGGGTCGTTCCCGATACGTCGTCTCACCCGGCGGTTGCTACCTTCCCTCTCCCCGACGAAGGAGCGGAAGTCGGACGCGGCTTCCAACACCAATAACCGACAGGGAAGACAACCATGAACCTCAATAACCACTTCGGCAGACATCTGCGAACGGCGCTGCCCTTGCTGCTGGCGGCGACCTGCTCCACCGACGACGAGCTGTTCCCGCTCGATCATCGCGTGAAGGCGTCGTACCTGCTCAATCTCCTGCGCTTCATCGACTGGCCGCACGACGTCAGTCCGCCGCACGGCCGGCTCAACCTGTGCATCTGTGGTGCCTACAGTCTCGACGGCTACTACGCGCTGCACGGCGAGCGCGTGCGCGGCCGTACGCTGGCGGTCGCGCGTATCAAGGACATCACGCCGGCGCGGATCGAAAAGTGCCACATCCTGGTCGTGAGCGGCGACATGCCGCTCGTGTCCGTACCCGTCGCGCGCGGGCTCATGACGGTCGGCGAAAGCGAGGGCTTCACCGCCCGCGGCGGCTTGATCAATCTCTTCCTGATCGCCGGCCGGATGCGCTTCGAGCTGAACCACGAGCTGGCGCAGGCGTGCGGGTTCACGATCGACCCGAAGCTGCTCCGGCTGCGCACGGCCGTCTGGTGCGCCGCACAGAGCTAGACGGAATCGCCGGCACTTCCGTACGCCCGAGCGGGCGTCGCGTCACCTTTCAGTTGCGGGTCACGTGCGCGGCCACGCATCGCCGCCGGCCGTCGGCGCATACGCAGACGTCGGTGTAGCGGCCGGTGCCCGGCTGCCCGTTCGCCTTCGTGCAGGTCGTACGCGCGTGAACGATCGCCGCGTCGCCGAAGCGGCGGATGCGCACGTCGTGCGCCCTGAGATCGGAGATTCCGGCGGGACGGGCGATCTGCGCGAGGAATCCCGCACGATCGACGAGCGACCCGTCCGGGTTCGTATTGAGAAAATCGTCGGCCAGGATGTCCTCGAAACGGCGCACGTCCGATGCCTGCACCGCCGCGATGTAGTCCTCGTTGAGCTGCCGCAGCATCGCGATCGCCTCGTCCTCGACCGCCCGCGCCTCCCGCTCACCACGCTCCATCGTTGAGCCTCCGTCTCGAGGTCGGCTCAAGGGCAGCGACGGAGACCGCAAGCGGCAACGCACGAGTGCACCGACGCATTTCCGATCGCTCGCACGAGACGCGCAGGACCGCGCGCGATCACCGGACGCCTCGGGCTGAGACGCCCGCCTGTCTCGAAGAGCGCCCCTTCGGCGGGTCTTCGCCCTCTGCAGGACTGAAGAATCGCGCCGGCTCCGCCCCAAGACGCCGACCGACAGTATCGCCACGAATCGTGCGACTTTGATACGCTTCGCGCCGATGGCCGCCGCCGTGCAAACGGTTTCGCTCGTGCCGCATCCTGCCGCGCCCGCGGGGCCGGCGCGGCATGTCGGCGCACGCGTCGCGCGCATGGGTCGCCTCCTGGCCGTGACGTTCGCCCTGGAAGGCGATCTGGCACGCCTCCGAATCCCGGAGCCACGGCCGCGCTGCGTAGCCGACAGGCTGTGGCAGCATACCTGCTTCGAGGTGTTCCTCACGCGCCCGCCCCTTACCGGGTAC
>DATCLR010000115.1:0-3721 GCA_036563785.1 Burkholderiales bacterium
TAGCAGAGCACTACACCCTTCTCGCTGCATCCCTGATACGCGACGTGCAGTGTGAAGCGCCCGGGGGTCGGCCCCTCGAGCGACAGGCGCACATCAAAGGTTCCTCGATAAACGGCCGTTCGCCCGAAAAACTCGTCCGTGACGGTCTCGGCGGGCGGGAGAAAGGTCACCTTGGAGCGGGGTGCCGGCGCCCCGTTTGGCGCCGTAACCTCGAACCGCAGCTGCTCGCGATAGAGATAGCAGCAGTCGTCGATCGTGAAGCGGACGCCGAGCGTGTCGCGATCGAGCACCGCGACGTGCACCTGGAACGCGCGCTCCGGGTCTACCGGATTCGTAGCCGAAGGCCCCAGCAGAGAACCGGTCTCTCCGACCCGTACGCGCTGCGCCGAGCGAAGCACATTCTCGGGACCGGGCGCCGTGTCGTGCGGCCCGGCTGCCCGGCCGCTCTGCTCGGCCTTGCCCGGCGAGCGCGCGTCCGACGGCGGGGGCGTGGCGCCGACGAGGAGCAAAACAAGGAACCCGATCAGGGCGTGCGGTCCGGGTCGACGATCCATGCGAGATACGCCGGCAGACCGGCATCGATCGAGACGGCTACGATCTCGGGAAGCTCGTAGGGGTGCAGCTCCCGGATACGCTGCTCGAGGTTGCCGTAGTTGGTGCGCGACACCTTCATGATGAGTAAGTGCTCACTTGCTTCCTCGACTTTTCCCTTCCAGCGGTAAATCGATTGCATTGCTGGCAGCACATTGACGCATGCAGCCAGCCTCGATTCGACCAGGCTTCGCGCGATGCGACGGGCGGATTCGACATCCGGGCAGGTGGTGAAGGCCAACAGCGGCGATTCTGCGTCCATGTAAGCACCTTGCAGGGAGCGGTTCTTGACTTCCCCCGGGGGTAGGCATAATCATTAGCACTCACCAAAGAGGAGTGCTAACAATTCCACCCGGCAGGGGTGGGGTTGCGACCTATCGGGCCGCGGCCCTGCGGCCACGGTCAAGTATAAGGAGGTAACGCACTTTATGACCGCTCAAGCCATCGCTTCCAAAGGAGCAACCGAAGTGAAAATTCGTCCATTGCACGACCGCGTCATTGTAAAGCGCATCGAGGAGGAGCGCCGTAGCCCGGGCGGGATCGTGATCCCCGACACCGCAAAAGAGAAGCCGATCCAGGGCGAGGTACTCGCCGTCGGCAAGGGCAAGCTCCTCGAGAACGGCGAAGTCCGCCCGCTCGACGTGAAGGTCGGCGACAAGGTGCTGTTCGGCAAGTATTCGGGCACCGAGGTGAAGATCGGGAACGAAGAGCTGCTCGTGATGCGCGAAGAAGACATCATGGGCATCATCGAAGGATAAACCGAAGCAAGAATTTTGGAGACGTTTGGATATGGCAGCCAAAGACGTAGTTTTCGGTGATTACGCGCGTCAGCGCATGCTGCGCGGCGTGAATCTGCTCGCCGATGCGGTCAAGGTGACGCTCGGCCCGAAGGGCCGCAACGTCGTCCTCGACAAGGCCTTCGGTGCGCCCACGGTGACCAAGGACGGCGTGTCGGTCGCCAAGGAGATCGAGCTCAAGGACAAGTACGAAAACATGGGCGCGCAGATGGTGAAGGAGGTCGCGAGCAAGACCTCCGACGTGGCCGGCGACGGCACCACCACCGCGACCGTGCTGGCGCAGGCGATGGTGCGCGAAGGTCTGAAGAGCGTCGCCGCGGGCATGAACCCGATGGACCTCAAGCGCGGCATCGACAAGGCCGTCGCAGCGGCGGTCGAGGAGCTCAAGCGGATCTCGAAGCCCTGCTCCGACACGAAGGAGATCGCCCAGGTCGGCACCATCTCGGCGAACTCCGATGAGTCGATCGGCAAGATCATCGCCGAGGCGATGCAGAAGGTCGGCAAGGAGGGCGTGATCACGGTCGAAGAGGGCCAGGGTCTCGAGAACGAGCTCGAGATCGTCGAAGGCATGCAGTTCGACCGCGGCTACATCTCGCCGTACTTCATCAACAAGCAGGATACGATGACGGCGGATCTCGAGAATCCGCTGATCCTCATCACCGACAAGAAGATCTCGACGATCCGCGACCTGCTGCCGGTGCTCGAGTCCGTTGCGAAGCAGGGCCGGCCGCTCCTGATCATCGCCGAGGACGTCGAGGGCGAGGCGCTCGCGACGCTCGTCGTGAACAACATCCGCGGCATCCTGAAGGTGTGCGCGGTGAAGGCGCCGGGCTTCGGCGACCGCCGCAAGGCGATGCTGCAGGACATCGCGATCCTCACCGCGGGCACCGTGATCTCCGAGGAGCTCGGCCTGAGCCTCGAGAACACCACGATCGAGTCGCTCGGTCAGGCGAAGCGGGTGCAGGTCGATAAGGAGAACACGACCATCATCGACGGCGCCGGCAAGAAGGCCGACATCGAGGCGCGCATCAAGCAGATTCGCGCCCAGATCGAGGAGGCGACCTCCGACTACGACCGCGAGAAGCTGCAGGAGCGTGTTGCCAAGCTCGCCGGCGGCGTCGCGGTGATCAAGGTCGGTGCCGCCACCGAGGTCGAGATGAAGGAGAAGAAGGCCCGCGTCGAAGACGCGCTGCACGCGACCCGCGCCGCCGTGGAGGAAGGCGTGGTGCCGGGCGGCGGCGTTGCGCTGGTACGCGCTCTGGCCGCACTGAAGGATCTCAAGGGCGCCAACCACGATCAGGACGTCGGCATCCAGATCGCGCGCCGCGCGCTGGAGGAGCCGCTGCGCCAGATCGTGGAGAACGCTGGCGAGGACGGCTCGGTGGTGTTCCACAAGGTGCTGGAGGCGAAGGAAACGAACTTCGGCTACAACGCGGCCACCGGCGAGTACGGGGACATGTTCAAGATGGGCATCCTCGACCCGACCAAGGTGACGCGTACGGCGCTGCAGAACGCGGCGTCCATCGCCGGCCTCATGATCACGACCGAGGCCATGGTCGCGGAGCTGCCGAAGGACGAGGAGAAGGGCGCCGCCGGTGGAATGGGCGGCATGGGCGGCATGGATATGTAAATCCGGCCGATCCCGGCATGCGAAAGGCCCCGGAAACGGGGCCTTTCTTTTTGCCTGCATCGCGCCGCGACCTGTCGTCCCTCGGCGGATGCGAGGCCTGACCCGGGTACTGGTCCGCAGGAAGCGCCTCTTGCCCGCGCTTCAACGCTTCCGGATCACGCTCACGCCGTCGCGCAGCGGCAGCATCACGCACTCGACGCGCGTGTCGCTGCGCACGCGCTCGTTGAAGTGTGCCATCGCCCGGTCCGAAGCGGCCTGCGGTGCGAGCACTTTGCCGTACCAGAGCACGTTGTCGGCGACGATCAGGCCGCCCGATCGCAGGAGCGACAGCGCGCGCTCGTAGTAGTTGCCGTAGTTCTCCTTGTCCGCGTCGATGAAAACGAGGTCGAACGGCGCTTCGCCATCGAGCGCGGCGAGCGTCTCGAGCGCGGGTCCGCGCCGCAGCGCGATCTTCTTACCGTGGGGGCTGCGCGCGAAAAAGCGCTCGGCGATATCGGCGTGCTTCGGATCGATTTCGCAGGTGATCAGGCGCCCGTCCGGCGGGAGCGCCTCGGCCATCGCCAGTGCCGAGTACCCCGTGAACGTGCCGATTTCGAGAACGCGCCGGGCGCCGCTCAGGCGCACGAGCAGCTGCAGCAGAGCGGCCTCGAGCGGCCCGACGACCATCTGAGCGTCGGCGCAGTTTCTGGTAGTGTACGCCTGC
>DATCLR010000117.1:0-3298 GCA_036563785.1 Burkholderiales bacterium
TCTCGACGAGGCCGCCTCGGCGCTTTTCGCGCCCCTCCCCGGCGCATGCTCGAGCGCGGGCGGGGCGCGGTTCGGGTGTCAGGGCGACGCCGAGCGGCATACCGGGAACCGCGACGGCCCGGCGCGCTCAGCCGCCGGTGCCCGGGCTGCCACGCAACGCTATTTCGAATTCGCCCCGGCTGATGCGCCCGTCCGAATTCATGTCGACGCTCTGGAAGCCCAAACCGCCGATGCCGCTGCCCTCCCGTTGGTCGAGGTAGCCGTTGTGGTCCCTGTCGGTCTCGGTGAACGAGTTCGTGGCGCTGCTGCCTTCGGTTTGCCGGTCCTCGCCGGTGCTCGTTTGGGCGAAGGCGAAGGTCGACGCCGCGGAAAACGCGATCGCGAGTACGATCCGCTTGCGCATGAAACTCTCCTTGTTCACGAGAGGGAACCCCTCCCTCTTCGTCGGCGAAACCTTACGGAAGCGCGGGCGCGGCGTCGCTACGGACTCGCCCTGGCCGTCCGGGGAAAATCGGGCGGGCGTTGCCGAAACTCCGAAAGCGCAGCCGGGATATCCCGCGACGCCGGCGCGCGCCTCAGTCCTCCTGAAAGACTTCCTCGCGCTTCTTGCTGATGGCCGGCAGGAACGCGATCACGATCGCTACCACCGCACAGGCGAGCAGCGCCGCGCTGATCGGCCGGTCGATGAAGGTCATGGGATCCCCGCGCGAGAGCAGCAGCGCACGCCGCAGGTACTCCTCCATCATCGGGCCGAGGATGTAGCCGAGCAGCATCGGCGCCGGCTCGCAGTCGAGCTTCGCGAAGATGTAGCCGAGCAGGCCGAAGAGCGCGAGCATCAGCACGTCGAACTCGGTGTTATTGAGACTGAAGACACCGATCGCCGCGAACACGAGGATCGCGGGATAGAGCACGTGATACGGCACAGAGACGATACGCACCCACAACCCGATCATCGGCAGGTTGAGGATGATCAGGAACAGGTTCCCGATCCACATCGACACGATGATCCCCCAGAAGAGATCCGGCTGTTCGTTGATGACGGCCGGTCCCGGCTGAATTCCCTGAATGATCATGGCGCCGATCATGAGCGCCATGACCGGGTTCGAGGGAATCCCGAGCGTGAGCATCGGGATGAAGGACGTCTGCGCTCCGGCATTGTTCGCCGACTCCGGCGCCGCCACGCCCTCGATCGCGCCCTTCCCGAATTCGGCCGAATGCTTCGAGACCTTCTTCTCGATCGAGTACGCCGCGAAGGCGCCGAGGATCGAGCCGCTGCCCGGGAGGATTCCCAGCATCGAGCCGACCACGGTACCGCGCAGGATCGGCGCCACCATGCGCTTGATGTCCTCCCGGGTCGGGATGAGGCTGGTGATCTTCTTCGTCACCATCGTGCGCGCGGCTTCGTGCTCGAGGTTGCGGATGATCTCCCCGAGCCCGAACATGCCCATCGCCACGACCACGAAGCTGATGCCGTCGGCGAGGCGCGGCAGGCCGAACGTGAAGCGCAGCGCCCCCGAATTGACGTCGGTGCCGACGAGCCCGAGCAGCAGCCCGAGCACCACCATGGCGAGCGCGTGCAGCAGCGAGCCGCGTGCGAGCACCACGGCGGCCACAAGGCCGAGCACCATGAGCGAGAAGTACTCGGCCGCGCCGAACATCAGGCCGATCTCGGCGAGCGGCGGAGCGAACAGCGTGATGATGAGCGTCGCGACGGTGCCGGCGAAGAACGAGCCGATCGCCGCCGTCGCGAGCGCGACGCCCGCCCGCCCCTGCCGCGCCATCTGGTAGCCGTCGAGCGTCGTAACCACCGACCCCGCTTCGCCGGGAAGGTTGACCAGGATCGCCGTGGTCGAACCGCCGTACTGCGAGCCGTAATAAATGCCCGCGAGCATGATGAGCGCCGACACCGGCGGCAGCGTGAACGTGATCGGCAGCAGCATCGCGATCGTCGCGGTCGGGCCGAGGCCCGGCAGCACGCCGATCAGCGTGCCGAGAAACACGCCGGCAAGGCAGTAGAGGAGGTTGGTCCAGGTGAGCGCGGCATCGAAGCCGATGCCGAGATTCGTGATCAGCTCCGTCATGGCCTCATCCGCCGAACCAGGAACCGAGGACAGGCATCGGCACACCGAGCCCGCGGACGAAAACGAAGACGCAGAACACCGCGAGCCCGATCGCGAGCAGCCCGGCGGTGCCCCAGCGGAAGCGCACGCTGGCGATCGAGCCCACGAGCACGAGCGCGATGATCGATATGACGAGCCCGGCGCCGCGCAGCAGCAGGGCGAAGAGGACGGTGCCGCCGCAGACGAGCAGCGTCGCCTTTACGGCCAGCGCGCCGATCGGCTCGCCGTCGCTATAGAACGAGCGCACCAGCGACACGAGCCCGATCAGTGCGAGCAGCCCGCCGAGCAGCGTCGGGAAGTAGCCGGGCCCCATGCGCAGGGCGGTGCCCATCTCGTAGTCCTGGGCGATGTACATCGCGCCGAGACCGAGCGCGATGTAGATCAGGCCGGCCCAGAAATCTTTGGGATTGCGAATCGACATGATCGTTGTTGTCGCCAGGCTGACGCGCAGGCAGGCCGAATGATGGGCTTCGTCAAGCGGTGTTGCAACCCGTCGGCGCCTGCGCCGGGTCCGTTCGGGAGGAGTATCCGCGCCGCCGGCGGACCGGCGGCGCGGAGCGGCGCGTTCAGTCGGCGTACACGCCCGCGGCCTGGATGATCGGCCGCCACTTCTCGATCTCGGACTTGAGGAACGCGCGGTGCGCCTGCGGCGTCGCACGCTCCTGCGCGACCGGCTCGGTGCCGAGATCAGCAAAGCGCTGGATGACGGTCTTGTCCTTGAGCGCGACCTGCAGCGCCTTGCTCAGGCGATCGACGATTTCCTTCGGCGTGCCCTTCGGCGCGTACAAGCCGTGCCACACCGACACTTCGACGCCAGGCAGCCCCGCTTCCTTGGTGGTCGGCACGTCCGGAAGCGACGCGACGCGGTTCGCGGTGGTAACCGCGTAGACCTTGATCTTGCCGCCCTTGATCTGGCTCGTCGTGTTCGTCGTCTGGTCGCACATGAAGTCGACCTGTCCGCCGAGCAGGTCGTTCATCGCCGGGCCGGTGCCCTTGTACGGAACGGTGGTGAGCTGCACGCCGATGTTGGACATGAACAGCAGCCCGCAGAGGTGCGACGCTGCGCCGATGCCGGCGTTCGCGTAGGTCACCTTGTCCTTGTTGTCCTTGACGTACTGCACCAGCTCCTTCAGGTCCTTCGGCGGGAAGTTGTTGCGCGCGACGATCGTCATCGGCAC
>DATCLR010000122.1:0-5271 GCA_036563785.1 Burkholderiales bacterium
CAGTACGCATTACTGATGGGGCCTCATAGATTGACGAGTACTACGCATGCTGCATCGCAGGAGATTTCGAGGCGAACCCGGAAACGCCAACGCCACAACACGGCAGCACGAAGCTGCCAATCGAGTATATCGCAGGCGGTAGGCGACAACAGGCGTCGTGCGGCGGCGCTGCACGTATGGCGCACCGCCGCCGACGAACGCGCGGCGTGGAGTTAGTGATCGTGTCCGCCGGGCCCGTGCACGTGACCGTGAGCCAGCTCCTCTTCCGTCGCCGGGCGGACGTCGACGACCTCGATGTCGAAGTGCAGCTGTTTCCCCGCCAGCGGATGATTGCCGTCGAGCACAGCGCCGGACTCGGTGACCCGCACGACAGTGAAGGACACCGGACCTTCCGGGCCCTCCGCATAGACGCGCGTACCCGCCTCGAGCTTGAGGTCGGCCGGGAAATGCTCGCGCGGCGCCTCGAAGATGAGGTCCGGATTGGTCTCGCCGTATGCGTCCGCGGCGGCGACCGTGACGTGCGAGCGGTGCCCCGCGCTCGTTCCCTCGAGCGCCCGCTCGAGCCCGGGAATGATGTTGCCGTGACCGTGCAGGTACGACAGCGGTTCGCGTCCGGCAGAGCTGTCCAGGATTTCGCCGGTGTCGTCGCGCAGCGTGTAGTGAAAGCTCACGACCATGTTGCGGGCGGTTTTCATGCAGGGGGGTCCTATCGGATGGGTAGGAAGCCTACTATAACCCAGCGGCGGCGCTCGGCACACCCGCCACGGCGCCGCGGCGCTCCGATAGCATCACGAGGAACGTGAACTCGGCGTCATGATCGAGCACTTGTGGATTTCGACGACGGGCCAGGGGTTACACGAGTTCACGGACGACGTGCGACGCGTCGTCCAGGTGTCGGGCGTGCGCGAGGGCTTGTGCACGCTCTTCGTGCGGCACACCTCGGCGAGCCTGCTGGTACAGGAGAACGCGGACCCGTCCGCGAAGCGCGATCTCGAGCGCTGGCTGAACCGCCTCGTTCCGGAGGACGATCCGCTCTACACGCACCGCACCGAAGGACCGGACGACATGCCGGCGCACGTGAAGGCGGCGCTCACCGCGGTGTCGCTCGCGATTCCGGTCGTCGACGGCCGGCTCGCGCTCGGCACGTGGCAGGGAATCTATCTGTGGGAGCATCGGCGGCGCGGCAGCCGGCGCGAGGTCGTGGTGCACGTGGGTGCGTAGCGCATGAGCCGCCGCATCGCACCCTACGGCTCCTGGACGTCGCCGGTCACGGCGGAGCTCATCGTCGCCGACACCGTCGGGTTCAACGGCGTCTGGCTCGACGGCGGCGACGTCTACTGGAGCGAGCAGCGCCCGAGCGAGGGCGGACGTAACGTCGTCGTGCGCCGCACCGCCGATGGCGCGATCGAGGACGTCCTGCCGCCGCCCTACAGCGCGCGGAGCCGCGTCAACGAGTACGGCGGCGGCGCCGTCGCCATCGCCGACGGCATCGTCTACTTCACGAACAACGCCGATCAGCGCGTCTACGCGCTCGCGCCGGGGCACGCGCCTCGCGCGCTCACGCCGGCCGACGGACGGCGCTACGCGGATCTCGTCGTCGACCGCGCACGGCACCGTATCCTCGCGGTCTGCGAAGACCATCGACCCGCGGGCGAACCGGTGCAGTCGCTCGTCGCGATCCCGATCGAGGGCGGCCGCGAGCCCCGCACGCTCGCCGCCGGTCGCGACTTCTACGCGGCGCCGCGGCTGAGCCCCGACGGGCGCCGCCTCGCCTTCCTCGCGTGGGACCATCCCAACATGCCGTGGGACGGCTGCACGCTGCACGTCGCCGCGCTCGACGAGGCAGGCAACGTGGCGAGCGAGCAGCAGGTGGCGGGCGGTGCGCGCGAGTCGGTGTTCGCGCCCGCGTTCTCGCCCGAAGGCGTGCTGCACTTCGTTTCCGATCGCAGCGGCTGGTGGAACCTCTATCGCGAGGACCGGGGCGAACCGCTGGCCCCAATGGCGGCGGAGTTCGGTGCGCCGCAGTGGGTGCTGGGTCTGTCGACGTACGCTTTCGCGGGCCCGCACATCGTCTGCGCCTTCAACGAACGCGGCACCTGGCGTCTCGGGTTGTTCGACCGCGTGCACGGCACGTGGCGCGCGCTCGCGCTGCCGTACAGCGATATCGGATACGTGCAGGCGGACGACGCCCGCGCGGTCTTCGTCGCCGCCGGTCCGGAAACGCTTCCCGAGCTCGCGGCGCTCGACGTCGCCACCGGGCGCTGCACGGTCATACGGCGCTCCGCGCGCGTTGCCGTCGATACGGATTCTCTGTCGCCGGCCGTGCCGTTCGAGTTCGCGACGTCGGGCGGCGAGCGCGCGCACGCCTTCTTTTACCCGCCGCGCAACGCCGACTTCCGCGGGCCGCCCGGAACACGGCCGCCGCTGCTCGTGCTGTGCCACGGCGGTCCGACGTCGGCGACGACGAGCGCGCTCAACCTCAAGATCCAGTACTGGACCAGCCGCGGCTTCGCGGTGCTCGACGTCAACTATCGCGGCTCGACCGGCTACGGCAGGGCCTATCGCAAGCGGCTCGAAGGCGCGTGGGGCGTCGTCGACGTCGAGGACTGTATCGCCGGGGCGCAGCGGCTCGCGCAGGACGGCGAGGTCGATGCGATACGGCTCGCGATCCGGGGTTCGAGCGCCGGGGGTTTTACCACCCTCTGCGCGCTCGCGTTCCACAACGTGTTCCGTGCGGGTGCCGTGTACTACGGCGTGAGCGATCTCGAGGCGCTCGCGCGCGATACGCACAAGTTCGAATCGCGCTATCTCGAGCGCCTCGTCGGCCCGTATCCGGCCGGGCGTGCACGGTATCGAGCGCGCTCGCCGCTGCACCATGCCGAGCGCCTGCGCTGTCCGGTCATTTTCTTCCAGGGTCTGGAGGACCGTGTGGTGCCGCCGGACCAGACCGAGCGCCTCGTCGCGGCGCTGCGCGCGCGGGGCGTGCCCGTCGCCTACATCGCTTTTCCCGGCGAGCAGCACGGTTTCCGGATCGCGGCGAACGTGAAGCATGCGCTTCTGAGCGAGCTTCGCTTCTACGGGCGGGTGTTCGGCTTCGCAACGGATGTCGACGCCCTGGTTCCCGATCCCCTCGCTTAGCCCGGACCCGCGCGGCCGGCGGGTTGGGGGTGCGGCGCGACTGTGTTCTAATTCGGCCGTACCTCCCGGGAAGGGCCCCGCGCATGAGCAGGCTCAGTCGCGCTCCGACGGCCGAAGGGTCGACCGCACGGATGGATCTGTGCGCGAGCTACAGGGAAGTCCGCAGCGCCACGGAATCGCTGTGCCGTCCGCTCGCGGTCGAGGACTACTGCATCCAGTCGATGCCGGACGTGAGTCCGCCGAAGTGGCACCTCGCGCACACGAGCTGGTTCTTCGAGACGTTCTTGCTCAAGCCTTACGTCCCCGGCTACCGCGAGTTCCATCCGCAGTACGAGTATCTGTTCAACTCGTACTACCAGGCGGTAGGCACCCCGTATCCGCGGCCGCAGCGCGGCCTGCTGTCGCGGCCGACGGTGCAGGAGATCTACCGCTACCGCGCGCACGTCGATGCGGCGATGGAGCGCCTTTTCGCCGACCCGCCGCCGCCTCACGCCGAGGCGATCGCGGCGCGCACGGTGCTCGGCCTGCATCACGAGCAGCAGCACCAGGAGCTGCTGCTCACTGACATCAAGCATATCTTCGCGATCAACCCGCTCAAGCCGCCGTACGCCGAGTGCCCCGAGGCGCCGCGCGCGCGGCCGGCACCCCTCGGCTGGCACGCGCACCCGGGCGGCGTCGTCGAGATCGGCCACGCCGGCGAAGGCTTTGCGTTCGACAACGAAGCGCCGCGGCACCGCGTCTACCTGCGTCCGTTCGCCCTCGCGAGCCGGCTCGTCACGAACGGTGAGTACCTCGAGTTCATGGAGGCCGGCGGCTACGAGCGCCCGGAGCTTTGGCTCGCGGACGGCTGGAATGAAGCGAGAGCGCAGCAGTGGCGGGCACCCCTCTATTGGGAGCGGCGTGACGGCAGATGGTGGACCTACACGCTCGGCGGCATGCGGCCGGTGCGGGAAGACGAGCCCGTGTGCCACGTGAGCTACTACGAGGCCGACGCCTACGCGCGCTGGGTCGGAAAGCGGCTGCCGAGCGAAGCCGAATGGGAGGTCGTCGCGGCCGATTTGCCGGTCACCGGAAACTTCAGCGACCGCGGCTTGCTGCACCCGACCCCGGCCGCCGCGGGCGCGATGCCGGCGCAGATGTACGGCGACGTGTGGGAGTGGACCGCGAGCGACTATGCGCCGTATCCGGGCTATCGCCCGGCGAGCGGCGCGCTCGGCGAATACAACGGCAAGTTCATGTGCAACCAGCGCGTGCTGCGCGGCGGCTCCTGCGCGAGCCCCGGCTCGCACCTGCGTCCCACGTATCGCAACTTCTTCTATGCGGGCACGCGCTGGCAGTTCTCCGGCATCCGGCTCGCCGCCGACGCATGAGGACGGCGGTCCGGTTCTACGATGCCCTCGGCGACGAGCCGGATGCGCTCGGCGAGTTGCTCGCGGGGCTCGCCGCCCGGCCGCGCGCCATCGCGCCCAAGTTCTTCTACGACGAGCGCGGCTCGGAGCTGTTCGAGGCGATCTGCCGGCTGCCCGAGTATTATCCGACGCGCACCGAGACCGCGATATTGCGCCAGTGCGCGCCGGCGATCGCGGAGCGCGCGCCGCGCCGCGCGGTCCTGGTCGAGCTCGGAAGCGGGGCGTCCGAGAAGGTGCGGCTGCTGCTCGATGCGCTGCGCCCCCAGGCGTACCTCGGCATCGATATCTCGCGCGATTTCCTGCGCGCGGCGACGCGCCGACTCGCGCACGATTATCCCTGGCTCGCCGTGCACGCCGCCTGCGCCGATTTCTCGCAGCCGCTCGCGCTGCGCTATCCGCCGCCCGACGTGCCGCGGCTGCTCTTCTTTCCGGGCTCGAGCATCGGCAACTTCACGCCCGAAGAAGCCGTCGCGCTGCTCGAGCGGCTGCGGCCGCTGGTCGGACCCGGCGGCGGATTCGTGGTGGGCGTCGACCTGCAGAAGGACCCGCGCGTCATTCGCGCCGCGTACAACGACGCGCGCGGCGTGACGGCGGCGTTCAATCGCAACGTACTCTATCGGCTGCGGCGCGAATACGGCGCGAAAGTCGATCCCGAGCGGTTCGCGCACGAGGCGGTCTACAACGAGGCGCTGGGGCGCGTCGAGATGTACCTGGTGAGCTGCGG
>DATCLR010000124.1:0-5363 GCA_036563785.1 Burkholderiales bacterium
AACCCCAGGCGCTTGAGGTCGGCCCTCAGCTCCGCGAGCGGTTTCTCCATCAGGAATCCCGTGAGGTACCAGGAGCCGTACGGCACGAGCTCTCCGCGCCCTATTCCTATGAACAGCTCCTGGTACTCGTCCGCCACCGCCGCGGTTTCCGCGCGGATCGCCACCTGCTTCAGCGCGCCCCACGCGGGCGCCATGTCCTGCCCCGGATCCGGTGGCTCGATGCGGCGCAGCAGCTGCAGCATCTTCTCGGTGGGCGGGCGGGCGAGCAGCGCGCCCAGAAGCGCGTACACCTCGGCGCGCGCACGGTCTTCGCTGCTCACGGCATGTACGCCCACCCGATCCTCAGCTGCGCTCACACCGCCTCCCGAGAGGTGCGCCAGTTGCCCGCGCCCCAGCAATAACCGGACCAGCAAACGCGGGGCTCTCCGAGAAATAGACGCCGTCGGAGCACCAAGAAAGGCGCTCCCCGCCTCGATCGATAGGACAAAATGTCCCGGCAACGGTCGCAGTTGACGTCCTCATCACTTCGCCTCGTGTCGCCTCGCTTCCGCTTCGAACATGTCGCGCACGCGGCAATCGGCGCACATCTGGATGCGCCGCAAAGCCTCCGCCGACTGGAACATCCAATGTCCCTGCAGCTTCTCCGTCATGCGGCTCATCATCCGGCCGGTCGCGAACGGACGTCCGCACGAGATGCAGTGAAAGGGCGCTTCCTCGTGCATCACTCGCGGGGTACGTCGGGCCTCCGGATCGTAGAGGTAGCGCGCTTCGAGCGCGATCGCCCCCTCGGGGCACGTCGTCTGGCACAGCCCGCACTGCACGCAGTTGTCCTCGATGAACCTGAGCTGCGGCAGATCGCCGCCGTCGTTCAGCGCCCCGGCCGGGCAGGCGCCGACGCAGGCCATGCACAGCGTGCACGCGTCGCGGTTGACGAGAATGCGCCCGAACGGCGCGCCGGCCGGCAGCGCGATCTCCCGGCGCGGCTGCGGTGCGTGGGCGTAAAGATGCTCGATCGCGAGACGCAGCGTGACGCGCTTCTCGTTGAACACGGCGAACGACGCGGCGGGCGCCAGCGGCGCGGCGGAAAACGCGGCAATGGTCGCGAGCGCGTCCGCATCGTCGAGCGGCAGCATCGCGAGCGATGCCGGCTCGTAGCCCATGCCCTCGAGAATAAGGCGCGCGTACCCGAGCTGCGCCTCGACCTCTCGGCAAACGCGCCTGGGCGTCGCGTACGTCGGCAGCAGGCACACGCCGCCTGCGCCGTAGGCGAGCGCCGCGAGCCAGACATCCATGCCGACGCTTCCGATCTCGGCGATCTCGAGCGGAACGACGTGCTCGGGAAGCTGCGGCGCGAGCGCGCGCATGCGCGCCCGACCGGCTTCCGCGTCGTAATAAAGAATCACCGGCCGTTCCCCGCCCGCCTCGCGGTACGCGCTGAGCGCCGCCCCGAGCTTCGCGAGGTGATCGGCGACCGTCGGGTAGACATAGGTCATGGCGCCGGTCGGACAGGCCGTCGCGCACGCACCGGCGCCCTGGCACTTGTAGGGGTCGACCGCCACTTCCTCGCGCATCGAGATGATGGCGCCCGCCGGGCAGACATCGATGCAGCGCGTGCAGCCGGTGAGACCATTCGCCCCGTGGGCGCAGATTTCCGCGTTGTAGTTGAAGAAGCGCGGCTTCTCGAATTCGCCGACCATCTCCGGCAGCTCCGCGAGCGCCCGCTCGAGCTTGTCGGCGTCGCCGGCCGGTGCGTAGTAGCCGAAAGGCAGAAGCTCGTCGTCGATGAAGGGCGGCGTGCACAGGTCGAGCACCAGATCGAAATGGGTGCGCTGGCTGCCGAGCTTCTGCAGCAGATTCACGCCGCCCTCCGGCGGCGGCGCGGCGACGATGACGGCGTACTGCCCGAGGTGACCGGTCACCTGAATGACTTTCTCGCGTAGCACCGCGATCTCGGGCGGCAGCGTGTGCGCGGTCCACTCGCCCGCGTCCGCCTGCGGCGTCCCGGACTTCTGCACGACCACCGTGCAGCGCAGCGCCGGAGCGAGGCGTTTGGCGGCGGCAACCGCGCCGGCTTCTGGACCGATGATGACGAGTGCGCCGGTCGAGCGATACGACACGAGCGACGTCGGGCGCGGTTCCACCGCCCCTGCAGCCGCCAATGCCGCGATGCGCGCGCGGCCATCGCGGGTCTCCTGCGGCAGCGAAATGCCGGGATCTGGGTTTGTCATGCCTTACTTTCCTCGGATCCGTCGCGATGCCCGGACGTACTCCGGGACTGCGGCCCCGCGGCCGTCCCCGCGGATACGCCGGGGCCAGTCGCGCCGGCAGTGCCCGACGGCGCGGCGTCGTTATCGGCGAGCGATCGCTCCACCGCCTCCCCGAGCTTTCGCGCCGCGCGCTCCATCTCCTCGCGCATGTCGTACGTGATGATGTCGCCCAGCGGCTCATAGCCGTGGCAGTCGTACCACTCGCCGTCGAGCGGGCATCGCCGATTGATCTCGGGCAGGGCGAAAAGCTTGCGCAGCGCGCGCTGCCGCAGCTCCTCGCTCACGCCGGGCGACAGGAACATGCTGAAGTCCGAATGCGCATCGAGCGACTCGATCGGTGGCATGTCCGCGTCGGTGAGAATCCTCGGCGGCTCGGACGGCGCCGGATCGTGAAGCGGGGACGGCGGAGCCGCTTCGGCAGGCTGCGCCTGCACTTCGTGTTTGCGCCGCGACCAGCGCCGCAGAAACCCCTCGCCCTTTTCTTCAGTGCGCTCCGTCGCAATCGGTCGCAGATCGTCGCGGCTATTCATCCCACGCTCCGCGGCGGGCGCGATCGCGCTTCCGGTTCATCTTCGGCTCTTCCGGCTCGTAGTGCGCGAGCGCGAACTGCTCGACCAGTCGATGCACCTCGGGCGGCATCGCCACGTTGTAGGTCGCGTTGCCCATCTCGCTATGGGTCATCGCCTCGATGTACTCGGCCGTGACGGAGCGCGGGCGCGGCTCGCCCGACTCGTCGTGCTCGCAATAGACGTAGAGGCTGGGGTTCTGGCCGATGACGTTGTAGTAGTACGCATCGGCTTCCGAGCGATGGAGGCGCAGCTCGAACCCGGACCACAGGTACTTCTCGCCGTCCGGGCCGGATTCGAGCAGCGTGCGCGTGATGCGCGGTTCGGCGCCCGGATCCGCGAGGAGCGCCTCGACGACGCGCCATCGCTCACTGATCCAGGGGTTGTTCGCGACCGCCTCCCGTGCCGTCACGATCGCCAGCGGAATACGATCGGTAAGGACCCCTGCTCCGGTGATGGGCATACGACACCGTTCAGCTTGGTGCGGGGCCCCGAGGCAAGTAACATACCAACGGGGTCGAGCGGGGAAACGGAGCGCGACGGAATTTACGCCGTAGCCGCGGGCCCCACGCCGAGACAAAATGGCCCAGCATGGAAACGCCGGGAGTCATTTTGACGCAGCCCGTGACTCCCGGCGGGAAGGATCGACGCCACAGGTGTGCGATACTCCGTCGTCGACACTACCGTAGGCGCGGTATGCTTTTTGCTGCCCGCTGCGAGGAGCGGAGGCGAATCGAACCGTGAATCAACCCGCTGGCTTTCCGGCACAGCTGATCGACGGTTTCAACCGCCACATTAACTACGTGCGCCTTTCGGTCACGGACCGCTGCGACTTCCGCTGCGTCTATTGCATGGAGCCGGACACCGAGTTCGTGCCGCGCGCGCAGGTACTGACGCTCGAGGAGCTCGCTCAGGTTGCCCGCGCGTTCGCCGAGCTCGGCGTCACCAAGATCCGGCTGACGGGGGGCGAGCCGCTGGTGCGGCGCAACGTGCTCTGGCTCGCGCGCGAGATCGGACGGCTCCCCGGCCTCACGGAACTCGTGCTCACGACCAACGGCTCGCAGCTCGAACGTCTCGCGGGAGGTCTGCGCGAGGCCAACGTCCGGCGCATCAACATCAGCCTCGACAGCCTCGACCCCGAGCGCTTCCGCCGCATCACCCGCGTCGGCGATCTCGACAAGGTGCTGCGCGGCATCGAGGCGGCGCGGCGCGTCGGCTTCGACCGGCTCAAGATCAACGCCGTCATTCTCAAGAACCGCAATCACGACGAGGTCGTGCCGCTCACGCAGTTCGCGATCGACCGCGGCATGGACATCAGTTTCATCGAGGAAATGCCGCTCGGGCGGATCGGCGACCACGACCGCGCGGAGGCGTACTACTCGAGCGATCAGGTCAAAGCCGACCTGGAGCGCCACTACGAGCTGATTCCGACGACCGAGACCACGGGCGGGCCGTCGCGCTACTACCGCGTGGCCGGGACCGATACCCGTGTCGGTTTCATTTCGCCCCACTCGCACAACTTCTGCTCGGCCTGCAACCGGGTGCGCGTCACGACCGAGGGCCGCCTGCTCCTCTGCCTCGGTCAGGAGCACTCGGTGGATCTGCGCGCGGTGCTGCGCGAGCGGCCCGGCGATCTCGATGCGCTCAAGCACGCGATCGTGGGCGCCATGGCGATCAAGCCCAAGGGGCACGATTTCAATCTGAAGCGCCCGCCGATCATTCTGCGCCACATGAACGCCACCGGCGGCTGAAACCCATGATCCCGACGCGCTACGTTCCGCTCATGACGCGCGCCGGGCTCTCGCCCACGCACGCCGTGACCGCCGTCGACGAGTACGGCAACGTCCGCGAGCTGCAGGTCGCGGGCGAGCGCCCTCTCACCCTCTACGTCGACAAGAAAGAGATCGTCACGCTCATGACGCTCGGCACGCACCCCGAGGCGCTCGCGCTCGGCTACCTGCGCAACCAGGATCTGATCGAGCGCATCGAGGACGTGAAATCCGTGCAGGTCGACTGGGATACCGAGTCGGTCGCCGTCACCACACACGGCGGCATCGCGGAGCTCCTCGCACGCACCGCGCGCCGCACGGTGACGAGCGGCTGCGGCCAGGGGACGATGTTCGGCAATCTCATGGAGCGCCTGGAGCGCGTGCGCCTCCCGCGCGTGACGCTGCGCCAGTCGCTCGTCTACGAGCTGCTGCACGCGCTCAACGACTACAACGAGATCTACCGCAGCGCCGGCGCGGTCCACGGCTGCGCGCTTTGCCGGAGCACGGAGGTGCTCATGTTCGTCGAGGACGTCGGGCGCCACAACGCGGCGGACGCGATCGCGGGACAGATGTGGCTCGAAGGCCTCGACGGCGGCGACAAGATCTTCTACACCACCGGACGCCTCACCTCCGAGATGGTCATCAAGGTTGCGCAGATGGGGGTTCCCGTGCTGCTGTCGCGCTCCGGCGTGACCTACATGGGGCTCGAGCTCGCGCGGCGGCTCGGCGTGGTCATGATCGCGCGCGCGAAGGGGAAGCAC
>DATCLR010000137.1:0-32423 GCA_036563785.1 Burkholderiales bacterium
GTACAAGGAGGTTCCGACATGACGCGCATACGCAACCGTGTTTCCCGAATAGCACCAGCGGTCTTGCTCACGTCGGCTTTCGGCGCATGGACCGCGTCGGGCCCGGCGAGCGCCCAGGAGGTGCCGGCGCGCGGCGCCGTCGAAGTGGTGCTCGCGCCCGGCGGCCACGTCGCGCTCGCCGATGGCACGAAACTGACGTTCACCGGCGTCACCGCGGACAGCCGTTGTCCCACCGACGTGTCGTGCATCTGGGAAGGCGAGGTGGTCCTCGACTTCCGCTTGCAGACCCTCGAGGGCGGCCCCGTGCCGTTCCAGGTCGTTTACCGGGGACGGCCCGAGAAGCGGACGATCGAGGGCATCACGGTCATCGTATCGGACGTCGAACCGCAGCCGGAGTCCGCAACACCGATCGAGCCCGACGACTATCGGGTCACGGTGAGCATCGGCGCCGTGATCATCACCGAGGCGGATTTCGGGCGCACGGTGCATATGAGGGCCGGCCAGACCGTGGTGGTAGACCCGCGCGACGACTACGTGGATTACATCTGGACCGCGAGGTCGGCCGATCCCACCGTTCTCGAGCCGCTGCCTCAGATCCTGATCTTTCCGCCGCCTCCGCCCGCCTTCGTCGCGGTTCGGCCCGGGATGACCACGCTGCACATCGTTCGCGAGGACCCGTGCCGCTTCTCGGACCCGCCCTGCCTGCAGGCGGAGCAGCGGTTCCAGGTTCAAGTCATGGTGCACTGAGCTCGCTTTCGGCCGCGGGGCGCTTGGAGCGCGTCTCCTCCGCGTCCCGCGATGTCGAAATCGCGGGGGCTCGCACGACTACGGCACGTCACGAGGTTCTGATCGACCTTCCACCAAGCAGAGGAGACCGAAATGCGTGTCATGGTGATCGTCAAGGCCACCGCCAACTCGGAAGCCGGCGTCATGCCGACCGAGGAGCTGTTGCGGCGGATGGGTCAGTACAACGAGGAGCTCGTCAAGGCCGGCATCTTGCTGGCCGCCGACGGCTTGAAGCCGAGCCGGGAGGGCAAGCGCGTGCAGTTCTCCGGCGGCAAGACCACCGTCGTGGACGGGCCGTTCGCCGAGACGAAAGAGCTCGTCGCGGGTTACTGGCTGTGGCGAGTGCAATCGATGGACGAGGCGGTAGCCTGGGCGCGCAAATGCCCACATCCCATGCCCGGGGAGGAAGCCGTGCTCGAGATTCGCCCGATCTACGAGGCCGAGGATTTCGGTGAAGCGCTTGCGCCGGAAGTGCGGGAGCAGGCGGCGCGGATCGGCGCGCAGCTCGACCAGCGACGCTAGCCGCGTCCCCTCGCGCCGAGCGGTCGCAGTCGCATCAAGCAGTACGGCCGTCGCTCGAGAGAATGTACGCCGCCGCGATCAGCGCATCACGCTGCCCACGAGCAGGAGCCGTGTGCCGCGGTCGAGACGCACGTCGCGGGACGCAGACGTGATCAGCGTCCCGCGCGCTCCGCCGACGGCCGCGATGTCGAGATCGCGAAGGCCGAAGACGCCGCGGCTGCCGGCGAGCAACCGGCCCGATGAGCTCAAGCCACCCACCGCGCCGGTCGAGGAGGGCACGCCACCGTGCGCCGGCGGGCCGGCGGCGCCGTCCACGGCCGCCCCAGCGCCCCCGCTCGCCACGCCGCCGAGGCCGACACCGCCCGAGCCGCCTTCGTGCGCCGACCCAAGCCGGCCTTGCACCTCGGGCCGTGCGGCGGCGACGGCTGGGATCGTCACTTTCAGCGGGAACTCGCGCCCATCTTTCAGGATGGCCTTTTCGAAGACGATGCCGAGTCGAGATTCGGCGTCACCTTGTGCCGAGCCCTCGCCGCCTGCGTGCGCCCGCGCTTCCGTCACGCGGCCTACGAGCCTCGTGCCGCGTAGAATCGCGAGGCCCTCTTGCGTCACGACGTCCTCGCTCGTCCTGGCAATGACTTCGTCGCCCGGGCGCGCGCGGCGCACGTCGACCGAGCGCTCTAGTGTCGCGTTTATCTGCGATGCGCCTTCGAGATCGGCCGCCGCCGCTCCGCCGTTCGTGCCGCGCTCGGCCGCGGGTAGCGAGCCGGCGACGGTCGGGGCCAAGGTCTTCATACGTCGTCCTCCTCATGCTTGGGTGCGTTCCTCGCGCCATCGTCGCGCCTCTTTCAACGCGTAGACACCCAGATAACGGGCCGCCCCGCCGATCTATTCCGCGCACGAGAGCGACATCCCGTCGGCAGTCACGACGCTGCTCGGCAGCTGACGATGGGCGACCCGCGGGCCGGCGCTCGAGTCGCCGGCCCGCGTCTTTCCGATTCTTGACGCAGTTTGCCGACAGTTGCCGACGCTACGCGGCGCTGAAACAATGCCCCGGGACCCATGCACAAGCTTATCGTGTTCCTGTCGACGGCCGCTTGGATCGCCGCCGCACACGCTCAAGTCGCGGCCTCGCAGCCTGACGGCGCCGCGCCCGCGCAAGACGAGCCCGGCGCCGTGACGTTCGAGATAGGCGCGGGCCTCGAGCACGACAGCAACGTGGCCGTGCTCGAGCTCGACGCGTCGGCCGACGCCGGCGACGCTGCCGCGCTGCTCGAGCTCGGCGTCGCGTACGACCGGCCCGGCACGGCGAAGCTCGATTTCGGCGCCGGCTACAACTTCTCGGAAACGGCGCACGACGATTTTTCGGCATTCGACGTCCGGATCCATCGCGCCTCGGCACGCATGAGCTACGACTTCGGCAGGCTCGACGCGGGCGCCATGTTGCAACATGCCGTGGCCGAGCTCGACGGCAACGAGTTCCTGACGCTGACGCAAGTTTCGCCGTATCTGTCGCGGCTCGTGGGCAAGCGGCTGTTCCTGAGGTTCGCGCTCGCAGACACCGACAAGGACTTCGCGGGCAATCCCGCGCGCGACGCGTCGACGAGCTCGCTCTGGAGCGACGCCTACGTGTTCTTGAACGGACTCAGGACGTATCTCGTCTTCGGGCATCGGTACGACGACGAGAACGCCGTGAGCCCCGAGTTCGATTACATCGGTCAGCGCCTGAGCTTTCAGGTGTCGCAGCGCTTCGCGATGCGCGCGCGCGAGATCACGCTCCGCGCCTATCTCCGCACCGAGGGCCGCGACTATCGCGCCGTCTCGCCGTCGATCGGAGCGCTCCGGCGGGACCATCGCCGCGAGCTCGAGGCCCTCGCGGAGATTCCCGTCGGGCGCCGCGTTGTCGCGCGCGTCGGCGTGAAGCGCGCCGACAACGAGTCGAATCTCGCTGCCGTCGACTTCGCAGAGACGGTGCTCTCGGTAGGGTTCAACGCGACGCTGTAACGGACAGCGCCGGAAGCGGCTCGATGAGGCCGAACCCGAACACGGGATCGTAGTCTTTCGCGCCGAGGTCGAGCGCAGCGCTCTGGAGCTCCGCGAGAACGGCCTCCGGCGAGGTCGCGTGGCGACCGGCGACCGTGAGCGCGATGGCGGCAGCCGCGTGCGGTGCCGCGAACGAGGTGCCTGTGGCCTCGCGGTATCCGCCCTGGCTGCGGGCGACGCGTATGTCGACCCCGAGCGCCGCGAACGCGACGTGCGGGCCGCGGTTCGCGTAACGGTAAATGCGCTTCGCTGAATCGATCGCGGTGATGCCGACGACGTGGCTGTACGCAGCCGGGTACAGCGGCTCGCCGTTCGGGCCGTTGTTGCCGACGGCTGCGACGATGATGACGCCGCGCTCGGCGAGCGCCGCCATCGCGGCCTCGAGCACGCGATTCGGCGGCCCCGCGAGGCTCATGTTGACGACGCGCACACCCTGCGCGGCGAGCCACTCGGCCGACGCCGCCAGGCTCTCGGCCGTCGCCGCGTCGTCGCCTTCCGGGTCCGTGAAGAAGACGGACGCCGCGTACACGCGCGCGCCGGGCAGTTGCGGTTCGAGCTTCCGCGCGTCGCCGACGAGCACCGATGCGACGGCCGTGCCGTGGGCCGTCGGCCGCTCGCCGGTATACGGCACGAAGTCGTGCTCGACGATGTCGGCGCCGCGCAGGGCCTCGTGGCTGCGGTCGATGGCCGTGTCGACGAGCCCGATCGCGACGCCGGTTGCTTGCCGCTCTGCCGCCGCGCCGCGGGCGACCGCCGGCGTCCCCGTCAACCGTTTGTCGTCATCGTTCGCGCCGGGGCGATAGACGTGGTTGAAGTCGACCTGCGTGCCCGGCGCGTCGAGCGCGAGCTCGAGCGCCGCTTGCGCGATCGCCCGATCCTCGGGCGCCGCGACGCGCAGCAGAATGCTGTCGAGCGTCGGCAGCTCTCGCCGCTCCTGGATCGTGAAACCCCAGCCCGGAATGCGCGCCGCGTGCTCGGCGGGCACGAGGATGATCCACACCTGGCGCTCGACGGTGCGGCCGAGCGGATCGACGTCGGCTGCGAAGCGCTCCGTGCGTGGGTCGCCGTCGGCGCCGGCAGCTTGCTCCTCGCCCGACGCGGCGTCGTTGGCGCCGCCAGCTTGCGCCTCGCCCGACGCGGCGTTGCCGGCGCCGGCAGCTTGCTCCTCGCTCGACGCGGCGTCGCCGGCGCCGGTTCCTCCACGCACAATGTCGTCGACGTTGCCGGAAGTCTCCTGCACGGCGTCTCCGAGCCCGCCGGCGACGTCGCCGAGCTCGTCTCCCACGGCGTCGAGGAGCTGCTCGCCGATCTCGCCCGCGACGCTCGCCTCGAGCCGATCCGCGATCGCGCCGATGACCCCGTCCTCCACCTGCCGTTCGACGGCACCGACGACGCCCGATTCGACTTGCTCCTGCACGGCGCCGACGACTTCGGACTCGACCAGCTGCTCGACGGCATCGACGACGCCCGACTGGACTTGCTCCTGCACGGCGTCGACGACTTCGGATTCGATCGTCTGCTCGACGACGCTCGTGACGCTGGTTTCGACTTGCTCGGTGACCTCGGACCCGACGGACTGCTCGACGATGTCCTCGAGCCCCTCGGCGACGTTCTGCACGACCTGCTCGGTGACGGCTCGATCGACGACGCCCCCGAGCATCGTGTCGAGGCGCTGGCCGGCCGCGGGCGCGCCTGCCGCCAGCGCCGCGACGAGCGTCAAGAGGCGGCTCGCTTTTATGCCAGAACCGTGCACCATTGCCGTTTCCCGACCGACGCCGCATGCGTCCGCTATGTTGACGCTGCGTACGCCCGTAGTATTCCGCATCGCCGGGAATAAGACCAACGAGTCGCACGTTGACGACACAGAGAAAGGAGGTTAGCGACCGAGCTCGCGACGAGCTGATCGCGGCGTTGCCGCGACTGCGGCGCTTCGCGCGCAGCCTCGCGGGCAACCGGCAAGACGGGGACGATTTGATGCAGATGACGGTGGAGCGGTCGCTCGAGCGCGGCTTGCCTGACGGCGCCCCGGTGTTGCCGTGGGTCTTTAGGATCTGCAAGAACCTCTGGATCGACGAGCTTCGTGCGCGCGCCGTGCGCGCGAAGGCCGCACAGACGCACGAGCCGGACGCGGAGCCGGTCGTCAGCGGCGAAGCCGTCGCGGTCGCCGAGCTCGGCCTGCGCGAGGTCGAACGCGCGCTCGAGGCGTTGCCGCCCGAGCAGCGCGCCGTGCTCGCGCTCGTCGCCGTGGAGGGCCTGTCGTACCGCGAGGCGGCCGAGGTCCTCGAGACGCCAATAGGCACCGTGATGAGCCGGCTCGCGCGCGCACGCGCCGCGCTCGCGGATCGGCTCGGCGACCGCGGCGAAGGTTCGGCGATCTCCGAGCGAGGAGGCGGTCGTGAGTGAGCTGCCACGCGACGACGACGAAGCGCTGTCGGCGCTGATCGACGGCTCGTTGCCGGCCGAGCAAGCCGCCGCGCTCGAGGCGCGGCTCGAGCGCGAGCCGCAGCTCGCCGCGCGCTTCGAGGCGATGCGGCGAGCCGATCGCGCGGTGCGCGACGCGTACCGAGCTGTCGTCGAGGAGCCGCTGCCCGAGCGCGTCCTCGACCTCCTGCGCGAGCGGCGCGGCGGCGCCGACGACCGCGTCGCCGCGCTCGAACGGCGGCCGCGCCGCAGCCCGCCGGCTTGGTGGCCGCATGCCCTCGCGGCCGGCATCGCGCTCGCGGTCGGCATCGGGCTCGGGTTCGGTCTGGGCCGGCGCGCCGGCGAGCCACCGACGCTGCTCGCCGCGCCGGCGCCCGTGCCGGCCGGCTCGGCGCTCTACGAGCTGCTCGAGTCCGCGCCGAGCGGGATCCCAACGCCGATCGATGGAGCCGCGACGGCCGAGGTGCGCTTCACGTTCAAGGCACAGGACGGCGACTGGTGCCGCGAGCTAAGCGTAACGGCGCCCGCCGCGACCAACGCGGCGGTCGCGTGTCGTCGCGCCGGCGTCTGGCGCGTCGAGCTCGTCGGCGCCGCAGCGGTGGCCGGCGAGACGTATCGGCCGGCGGACGCGGAGTCGCCTTTCCGAGAAGCCGTCGACGCGCTGATCGAAGGCGAGCCGCTCGAGCCGGGCGCCGAGCGCGAGTTGCTCGCCAACGGCTGGCCGAGCGGCTGAGCAGGGTCACCGACGCGACCCACTCTTCGCCTGAGCCGCCGCGATATCATCGGCTGACTCATTGGGCGGAGGCACGACTATGTCGGCGAGACGCGTTCGATCCGGAATCGTGCAGACGTTGCTCGGCTGCACAGCGGCGCTCGCGCCTGCCGCGCACGTGCACGCGCAGAGCGTCGCCGCCGCGACTCCGGGCGAGCTCGTCGTCGAGCCCCCGACGCTGCTGTCGCTCGGCTTCGAGTGGTACGTCGAAGGCGACGACGACCGGGATGCGACGGTGGAGGTGGCCTTCCGCGTGCGCGGCTCGGCCCAATGGCGCCGCGCCCTGTCGCTGCTCCGAATTAGCGGCGAGCGCACCGTGTTCGCGGGCGCGCTCGATTACACGGCGCCGAACATGTTCGCCGGCAGCGTGCTGAACCTCGAGCCCGACACCGAGTACGACGTGCGCCTCACGCTCGCGGACCCCGACGGCGTGCACGGCAACGCCGAGCGTATCGTCACGGCGCGCACTCGCAAGGAGCCTGAACCCCATCCAGACGGCCGCGTGTTCCACGTCTATCCGGCGGGCTACGAAGGCCCGAAGGAGGAGCCCGCGTTCATCGGCCTGCTCGCCGCGTGTTACGTCGCGGCCCTCGGAGGCGATTGGAGCCGTGCGTCGCCGCCGCGAGTGCAGCCGGGCGACCGCATCGTCGTGCACGCCGGCGTCTACAAGGACGATCGCACCGATTACAGCCACGAGATCATGTCGAACTACACGACCTGCTGCGGCACGCCGTGGGACGGCACGTACTACCTCACGCAGGGCGGGACCGCCGAGCGCCCCATCGCGATCGTCGCGGCAGGCGACGGCGAGGTCGTGTTCGACGGCGACGGTCACGCTGCGCGGCGCCGACACGATCGCGAGTGCCGATGCGATCCGGACGGAGCTGCTGGCGAACCCGAACGTGCTCGGCGTGTCCTGGACCACTGCGCCGATGGGCGGGCGTTTCGGCCTCGGTACGATCGGGCTCGAGACGAATGACGGCCGGGTCGAGCTGACCACGGTGTCGACCATGGGCGTCGGCCCGGACTTCATCGACGTGATGGGGCTCGAGCTCGTCGCCGGTCGCGACGTTTCCGACGACGTCGCGAGCGTCGCCGCCGCGGGCTCCGGCGAAGGACCGCGGCAGCTCATCAGGGAGATCGTCGTGAACGAGGCGCTGGTCCGCGCCCAGCGCTGGGACGACCCGATCGGCAAGCGCTTCGAGCTCGGCTCCTCGCAAAGCGGCACGGTCGTCGGCGTCGTCAAGGACTTCAATTTCCGCTCGGTGCACGAGAGCGTCGGGCCGATCGCGATCTACCGCAGGATCGAGGACTTCTCGCAGGTACCGGTCGTGCTGCGGCAGCACGAGGAACGGACGATGGTCCTGAACCTCGCGCCGACGAGCATCCGCGCCACGCTCGAGTTCGTCGGCGAGGTGATGCGCAAGTTCGATCCGCTGCATCCGTTCGAGTTCGAGTTCGTCGACGACGCTCTGCAGAGGCTCTACGTCGCGGACACCCGCCTCACGCGCCTGATCGCGATTCTTGCCGGGCTCTGCATCTTCATCGCGTGCCTGGGGTTGTTCGGGCTCTCGGCGTTCACCACGGCACGGCGGACGCGCGAGATCGGCGTCCGCAAGGTGCTCGGCGCACGCACCGCGCAGATCGTCGCGCTGCTCGCGCGGCGAATCGTGATCCTCGTGCTCGGGGCGGCGGCGGTCGCGAGCTCGATCGCCTACGTCGTGATGAAGACGTGGCTCCAGAACTTCGCGTTCCACGCCGACATCGACCCGCTAATCTTCGTGGCGGCGACCGTCGCTGGGATCGGGATCGCGTACCTGACCGTCGCGCTGCAGTCCGTCAAGGCCGCGCGCGCCCACCCGGTGAAGTCCCTGCGCTACGAGTAGGCGGCAACGTCCGGGTTGGACCGCGCGCGTCAGCGGAAGCCGAACACCGGCGGGAACAGGAACGCGACGATCGCGGCCCAGCCGGCGAGGACGTAAAGGTAGGCCGTCTGCCAGGCCGCAAGGCGGGTGAACGTGACGCGGCCGCTGAGGAACGCGAGATAGAGCAGCAGCGAGCTCGCGAGGTTCGCGAACAGGACCAGGTTCTCGCCGAGCGCGGCGACGCGGTTCGGCGTGAAGCCGAAGTCCGTGATCCGGCTGCCGATCGCCCAGAGCGCGAGCACGTCGACGATCAGCGCCGCCGCCACGAGGATCACCTGGATCCAGTCGAGCAGTCCCGGCGGTGTCGCGGCGTCCCGCGCGGAGATCGAATAGAGCAGCAGCCCGAAGACGACGACGAGCAGCAGGTCGAACGCCAGCAGAACTTCGCGCTCCGGGCCGATCCCGCGCCCGGTCACGAGCATCGTCAGCATGAACGCAACGAAGACGAGGGCGAACAGCGGCGAGAACACTCGCGTCAACACGGGTGCGATGCTCTCGAGCACGCCCTGTTTCGCCTCGACGAGCCAGGTTGCGATCACGATCGCCCCGGCGGCGCCCGTCGGGATGATCCAGTCGGCGACGAACGTCTGGATAGGGATCCCGATCGCGGCGAAGAGGGCGCCGGTCAGGCCGATCAGGACGGCTCCGCCGAGCGCGATCAGGACGTAATAGATGAACAGCTCGCCGGTGAAGCGGACGAAGTCCATCCGCCGTTCGCTGCCTCGCCAGCGTCCCCCGACGTACGCGACGCCGACCGCGAGCCATAGAGCGATCGGCATGTGCATTGCCGTCAGCGTCAACGTGTCCGCATCGGGGGAGAACGGATAGACGTTCACCGCCATGGCGGCGGCGCCGAAGACGGCCCCGAGCGACAGCAGGGTCGATCCGGACAGCGGTCGCTGCCACGCGAAGTACGCGACGATGAACGGCAGCGTGAGGAACGGGAAGTTGCGCGCGTAGAACGCGTCCGCGCGTGGGATGTCGAACAGCGCCGGAGCCTTGATTGCCGCCCCGGCCGCGACCGCGAGCGCGAACGCGACCCAGAAGCTCCGGGGTCCGTACCGCGACGCAACCTCCGGGCAGCCGCCGGAAAGCACGAGCTGCTTCCACAGGCGCCCGGCATGCTCGCGCGCGAACCGTCGCGTCGGATGGTCCACGGCCCCGATCCGCTTTACGGCGACCAGGAACGCTTCGTCGTGCGCGAGCCCTCCGCCGACGAGCGCCGCGATCTGAGCCCGCAAACGCTGCTCGAGCGCGGTCGCCGCGTCCGGCGCGATGGCGCTGCGCTCGCGGAGATGCGCCCGCACCCCTCGATCTGTTGCTCGACGAGCTCGAGCGTCGCTGACTGTTGGCTCATCGGCTCCACCCGATCACGGCGGCGTTCCGCGGTCACGATGGCACCCGCTCGGAGCCGACGTACCGGGGAATCTACAGAGGGTAGCGCGTCATCGTCAAGTACTCTGCGGAGCAAAGTCGAGCAGGCGACACCGGCATATGCCCGAGCCCGGCGATCGCGACGACCGGGAATTCGAGCCCCTTGCTCTGGTGCATAGTCATGAGCTTCACGCTCTCATCGCCGGCCTTGTACTTGCGTGAGCTGCCTTTCTCGAGCCGCTCGAGGGGGATGTTCGCCCGCTGAGTTCGTCTCCGGATCGACCATCTGCGTGATGAGCGTGAGCCACTCTGGCGAGAAGTCGTGTCCTTCGTCGATCAGCACGGCGCCGTACTGCGCGCGAGGGATGTCTCCTGGATCGACGGCGGCGATCACGGTAGAGACGAGGCGATCGAAGTAGTCGGGGCCGTCCGGTGGCCTCCGCACGTGGTAGAGCTTGAGTTGATCGGCGCACCAGCCGTGAAAGTGTCGGACAGTCACACGCTCGCTCAAGCCCCGCTCCGCAATCATGTGCTCGAGCCTCGCGGCGAGCGCCACGTTGTAGCAGAGCACGAGGATTGGCTTGTTCAGGGTCTCAGCAAGCCGCTGGCATCGGAAGCCGAGGAGCAGGGTCTTCCCAGATCCGGCGACGCCGTGAATCACGCGATGACCCTCGCCCAAACTTCGGGCGAGCTGTTCCTGCTGAAGATCCATCACGCGCATTAGCACGTCCGCATCGGGCACGTTCTCCGTGTCGGCCGCGGACTCGAACAGGCTCTTCTGCGTAACGCGAATCGCGGGGAACAGGTGCCAGCGAATGCGATCGATCTGCGGCATCGAGAGGAGGCAGTCGAACCGCACGGTGAACATGTCCCAGAGCCGCTTCTGAAACGCTTCTGGCTCCGTGCGCTCAGTCATCTCATCCTTGCAGATGACGAGGTGCTCTGGAATGGCTTCCCTCAGATCGGTGCTTTCGAACTGGTATCGCCGATCGGCTCGATCCAGGCGGGCGGCACGAAACGCAGCCTTAACGCAGCGGCAATCGAATCGTGATCGTTTGTACCTACTGCCGTCACGTGCCGTCGTTTGAATGCTTCCGCGAGAGGTTTTCCAACGACGAGGGCACTGTTGATGGACGCACTAAAGCTCTATCTGTCACAATTCTCGAGACCCGCTCCTGTTCAGGGCCTCGACCGGCGCAGCTTCATTCGCGGCAGTTCGCTCGGGGTCGCCGCCGTCGCGTTCAGCGCGTTCGGCGCGAGGGCCCACGCCCACGACGGAAAGGGTGGCTTCGAATTCGACGACTGGCCCGATCGTTTTCGCGACGACTGGCGCAAGCGATGGAGCCGCGCCTACGGCGAGCTTCACCCGACCGTAGACGAGACGACGGGCCTCACGTTGCTCGCATTGCCGCGTGGCTTTCGGTACAAGTCGTATGGGTGGCGAGGCCAGAAGCTGCTCGACGGCGGACGCACGCCGCCGGCTCACGACGGGATGGCCGTGGTGGCCCGCCAGGGCCATCGCATCGTCATGGTCCGCAATCACGAGTTGTCGAGCGGCGCGCGTCCACGCTGCGTGTGCCCGGGCGCGGAGTACAACCCGAACGAAGCCGGTGGGACGACGAACCTCGTGTTCGATCTCCGTTCGGGCGAGTTCGAGGCTTCGTGGTGCAGCCTCGCCGGCACGATTCGCAACTGCGCCGGCGGGGTGACGCCGTGGGGCAGCTGGATCAGCTGCGAGGAGACGTTCCACCCGTTTTTCTCGCGCGCGGACGGTTTCAACCACGGTTACGTCTTCGAGGTGCCGGGCTTCGGCATCGGCAACGGCGCTCCGATCTTCGACGCCGGACGCTTCTCGCACGAGGCGACGGCGACCGATCGGCGCACCGGCTACCTCTACGAGACCGAGGACGACAATCCGGCCGGCTTCTATCGGTTCGTTCCGAAAACCTACGGTGCCTATGCCACGGGCGGCGACCTGTATGCGCTCGCCGTCGTCGGAGAGCCCGGCAAGGACATGAAGCAGAGCTTCCGCAACGGACAGCGATTCGCCGTCGAATGGGTCAAGGTTGAGGACCCGGAAGGCACGGCCCAGAGGCCATTCGATTCGGCTCCCGGAGCGGCGCGTTTCTCGCGCCTGGAAGGGTGCTGGTACGATTCGGGGTACATCTACTTCGTGTCGACGGACGGCGGCGACAACGGTCACGGTCAGGTCTACGTCTATGATCCGCGACGTGACGTCCTCGAAATGTTGTTCGAATCGCCTTCGGCCGACGTCGTGGACGGTCCGGACAACATCGCGATCAGTCCACGCGGCGGCATCATCCTTTGCGAGGACGGCGGGAACGATCCTCAACGTCTGATCGGGCTCACCCGCCACGGCGAAGCGTTCCCGTTCGCCGAAAATCGGATCGTGCTCAGCGACTCTGATCTCGGCGTGCTCGAGAGCATCTTCCCCGGCGTTGCCTCCGGAGAGGGTGCCATCACCGCAGGCAACTACACCGGCAGCGAGTGGGCGGGCGCGACGTTCTTCGAGGAGTGGCTGTTCGTCAACATTCAGACCCCGGGCGTGACCTTCGCGATCACGGGGCCCTGGCATCGCGGCGAGCTGTAGCTCGCCGCTCGTGGGGCAGGGGCAACCGCTCGTACGCGTCCAAGTAGCTACGCCTCCCGGGGGGAAGAGCTCCCCCGCGCGCTGCGCAACCTCCTGGTTCGCGGCGCGCGACTCCCCGGTGACCGATCAGCCCGCTATCTCGCGCGGTATTCCGCGTCCGTGACTTCCTCGCCCCACTCGATGGTGCCGCCGTAGAAGGTGAGCTGCACCGCCTTTTGATCCGGCGCCGCGCCGTGCCAGTGCCAAACGTTCGCCTTGGTGTAATACGGTTCGCCCGGGCGAAGCACCCGAACCGGCTCGCCGCGCTCCTGGACGAGCCCGACACCTTCTTCGATGAGCAGAAGTTGGCGGTCGGTATGCTTGTGCCAGTGCGTGCGAGCTCCCGGCTCGAACACGAGGCGGGCAAACCGCTTGTCCGAGGCGTCTACGAAACGCGCCTCGCCCGTGACCGTGCGCCCTTGCTCGGGCTGCTCCTGAGGTTGCTGCTGTTGCTGACCGATCGCGATCGCGGTGAATAGCGCGAGCGGGATCGAGAACACAGCGAATCCGATTTGTAACCGACGTTGCGACGATTGAGTGGGCATCGGTGGGTATCCTTTGCCGGTCGACCGGCTGGCCTACGCTACTTGCGCCCATGTTTTACACGAAATCGGCAGCGCGAGCGTACTACTTTTCTTTGCAGCGGCCGCTCACCTGCCGCAACTGCCGACAGCCGAGCGGCCACGGCTCGGCCGAAAGAGGAGGGCATCGGTCTCGGGCTCGCGCGCGGTCGGGTTGGGACTATTCGGGGATCAAGAGCCCGGGCTCGGACAGGAGCAGCCGCACGAGATCCGCCTGACGCGTCGCGCCGGTCTTCTGAAAAGTCGATTTCAGGTACCAGCGGGCGGTCTCGTAAGTCAGCCCGGCTCTATCCGCCGCGTCGCGAAGCTTCAGCCCCCGCACGAGCTCGGACGCGAGCCGCGCCTCCGAGGCCGTCAGCTGGAACCGCCGGCGCAGCCGCTCGATCGGCACGGCGGCCTCGACGCCGGGATCCGTCACGAGCAGCGCGACCGCCGCGCGACGGACGTCGAACGGGTCGCCGCTTCTCGGCAGCGGCAGCGCGAGCACCGACAGCGGCTGCGCGCCGTTGCCGCGCTCGAGATAGACGGGCTCGGGGGCGGCGTCGAGCCCCTGGCGCGTAGCGATGGCCGCGCGCACCATGCTCGTCAACGCGGCGCCGCTCGCTCGATGCGTCGCGACCAGCTGCCTGTGAGCGACCGTCAGGCCGTCGCGCTGCTCGAAGAGGCGAGCAGCGAACGCGTTGGCCTCGAGCACCGCGCCGTCGTCGGCGAGGAACACGATGCCGAAGCGCAGGCGGTCGAGCACCTGCCGCAGCTCGCGCGCTTCGCGGCGCGCCGCGGCGAACCGGTCGGCGACCTTCACCGCGGTGATGAGATGCCGTGTCAGGCGGCGAAAACGGGCAATCTCTCGCGCGGTATACGGGCCGGCCGACTTCGGCCGGTAGAGAAAGAGCTTCGTCTGCCGGGCCTTGTCGACCGCCAGGTTCACGCCGAGCGTATAGATGAAATCCTGCGGCTTCATCCAGTCGTTGAAGAGCGGCGTCGACCGGTAGTAGCCCGGTCGGCCGTGATACTCGTCGAGCGCGGTATCGGTGCGGACGTATCCCACTTCCTGCATCTGCGCGATCGACCACGGGCTGTCGCACAGGTGGTCGTCGACGTAGCTCTTCACATAACCGGGCGAGATCCCCTCGAGCGAGATCAGGTCGACGCGACGGGCCGCGAGGTCGCCGACATAGAGGCCGGCCGCGATCGCGTTGTACCGTGTGGAGAGCGAGCGCACCGCGCGCGGCCAACCGTCCGGATCCACGGCGGCCGAGTACGCGAGATCGATGATGTCGTCGTTCGAGCGCACCGTGCGGGTCGGGACGCGGCTTTGGAATTCTTCTCGTGGGATCGTTGCGGCCGCGCCAGCCGCGACGATACGCTGTTCGGCCGTATAAGACACGCCGAAGCTGGAAAAGTCAACGTTGGAAGCCGGTCTCCCGATCGACGTGCTGCTGCCGATCGTCATCGCGCTGATGATGCTCGCGGTCGGCATGGGACTCAGGCCGGCGGACTTTCGCTCCGTCGCCGCCGCACCGCTCGCGGCCGGAATCGGCCTGCTCGGGATGTTCGTGGTCTTTCCGCTGCTCGCGTTCGTGCTCGCGGCCGCGTTCCGCCTCGACCCGGCGCTCGCGATCGGGCTCGTGCTGCTCGCGGCGAGCCCGTCCGCGTCGACGTCGACCATGTTCACCTATCTCGCGCGGGGCGACGTCGCGCTTTCGGTGGCGTTGACGGCGCTCAGCAAGATCGTGCCGGTCGTGACGGTGCCGGCCTACGTGAGCCTCGCCGCGCTCGCGTTCGCGGGCGAGCGCCTGGAGGTCGACATCTCGTTCGCGGAGACGTCCGAGGCGATCGTCACGACGATCCTGCTGCCGACGCTCGCCGGCATGGCGCTTAGGCGCTATCCGGCGATCGCCGCGTTGCGCCCGCACGTGGCGCGCGTGTCGGTGGCGCTGCTCGTCGTGCTGATCGCCGTGCTCGTCTGGCGGGAGCGGAGCGCGCTGCCCGCGATGTTCGTGTCGGCGGGACCCGCCGCGCTGGCGCTCTGCGTGCTCGGGATGGCGTCGGCCTTCGCGGCCGCATCGCTCGTGCGGCTTCCGCGAGGCAGGCGCAGCGCGCTGACCATCGAGGTCGGCATGCAGAGCGGCGGCACGTCGATCGCGATCGCGGCGGGCGTGCTCGGTGCGCCGGCGATGGCGGTGCCGGCAGCCGTCTATTCGCTGATCATGTACGTCGCGGCCGCCCTGTTCGTGCTCCTCGAGCGCGCGGCGGAGCGTGCCGCCGCGCCGGACGTGGCGCCCACGGGATCCTGAGCGGGCCGCGTCACCAGCGGTAGCCGAACCGCAGGCCGACCGTTCGCGGCGCGCCCCAGAACCGCTTCGTGCCGCTCAGAGGATCGCGGCGCAGGATCGTCTCGGCGTACAGCTCGTCGGTCAGATTGCGGGCGTGAAGCTCGCCATACCAGCGCCCGCCCGCGGCCGTGTAGCCGACGGAAGCGTTCAGCAACCCGTAGCCCCGCTGCTCGAGCGCGGGATCGGAGTAGAGGCTGAACGACATCGTCGACTGGCGCCGATATTCCACTCCGAGCGCGAGCTCGCCGCCCGCGAGCGGCCACGCGTGCTCGAAGCGCGCGTTCGCCGACAGGCGCGGCGCCTGCGGCAACCGATTGCCGCTCCTGTCCGGATCGATCGCCGGGTTGTTCGGATCGACCGAGACGAAGTCGTCGAACACCGCGTCGAGCCACACGGCGCCGAGCGAGACGAACGATCCGGACCGCAGCGCCGCCGTGACCTCGAAGTCGACGCCCCGGAGCGACGCCTCGGCGGCGTTGATCACGATCGGGAACGTGCCGAGCGCGGCGTCGGCGGGCGGCGTGTCGAGCTGCATGTCGCGATAGTCGTAGTCGAACAGCGCGGCGTTGACGCGCAGCCGCCCGCTTGCGAGCGCGGCCTTGAGCCCCACCTCCACCGCATCGAGGCGCTCGGAATCGAACGGCGGCTGCACGGACGAGGTGTTGAAGCCGCCCGGCTTGTGGCCGCGCGCGAGGCTCACGTAGTAGAGCCTGCCGTTGCGCGGCGCGAGCTCGACGCCGAGCTCCGGCGTGACCGCGCGCCACGTGCGCTCCTCTTGCTGCGTCGTGACCGCCGTGCCCGCAGCGCTCGTGACCGTGCGGACGAGGTCGATCCGGCGCGTGTCCTCGTTGAAGCGGACGCCGGCCCGCGCGCGCCACTTGCCGATGCGATAGCCGGCCTCGCCGAACACCGCGCGCGAGGTGGTGTCGATCTCGGCGTCCGGGTAGCTCCGCGTGACGTCGATCGGCAGCCGCGTGTCGAGGATCTGCCGGCCGTCCTCGTCGAGGAAGAACGCGCCGGCCGTCCAGTCGAGCGGCCCGCCGTGCGCCGAGGTCGCCCGCAGCTCCTGCGTCACCGAGCGCGAGCGGCCCGACGGATAGTTCGCCGCGAAATCGGCGTTCGTGCCGTCGAGGTCGAGCGCGAGGAGGGCGTCGGTCTCGAGATACGTGGTCGACGAGCGGAGCATGAAGCGCTCGCGCTGCCAGAGGAGACGCGCGCCGTAACGTGCCGACGCGATGTCGATTTGCGGCGCCGTGTTCTCCGTGACCTCGCGGGGATCGGCCGGCACGATGCCGCCGTTCGCGATGCCGCCGTTCACGCCGACGCCGACCATCGGTTGCGAGCCGAGCGCGCGCGAGCTGTCCTCGCGCTGCCGCTCGGCGCTCACGACCAGATCGAGCGAGTCGCTCGGCGCGTAGCGCATCTTCGCCCGCCACGCACGATAGTCCTCGTCGTTCTCGCCGATGCCGAGGTGGACGTTGTCGACGTAGCCGTCGCGCACGGCGCCGGACCCCGCGAGCCGAAACGTGACCGGCGTGCCGGCCACCGGGAAATCCGCCGCGGCGCGGATGCGCCGCTCGGCGTAGCTGCCGATCGTCGTTTCGACGTAGCCGCCGGCGCCCGCGCCGGGATCGCGCGTGTGCACGCTGACCGCGCCGCCGACGACGTTCCGCCCGAGGTGCACGGCTTGCGGACCCTTGAGCACCTCGACGCGCTCGACGTCGTAGAAGTCGACGATCGTGTGGTACGCACGGGGCATGTACGCGCCGTCTATGAACGTCGCGACGCTCGACTCGGCGCCGGCCGAGATGATCTCGGTGCCCACGCCGCGCAGATACGGTTGCCCGAGGACGGCGTTCGTCCTGAACACGAAGCCCGGCACACGGTACTGAAGGTCGATCGAGTGGTTGATGCCGGCGGCATCGAGGTCCGCGCCCGAGACGTGCGCGATCGACTTCGGCACCGTTTGTGCGTTCACGGGCCGCCAGTCCGGCGTCACGATCACCGTCGGCAGCGTCGCGGCGGCGTCCTCCTCGTCGGCCGCCGCCCCGGCGCCGGACGGGGCGAGCAGGCAGGCGGCGAGCGGCGTGAGCCGGACGGCGAGTCGGAGCAGTGTCATGGGCGCCGGAAGAAGAGGAGGGTGGGCTTTTTCCGCGGACGATAGCAGCCGGCCCCGGCGCGGCCAAGCGATTAGGCGCATCCCGCACCCATTTGGGAGGTCCCTCCGGCGGCGTGGCGCTCGATACTCCGCCGCACCATTGCCGATCAGGAGACGTCATGAGCTTGATACGTGCGATCTGGATAGCGCTCACGGCCCACTATGCCGGTGCCCGCGCGGTGAACGGCGGCAGCGGCCACTACAACGAGCAGTGCCATCCGGGAACCTACGGCTAGGCTAGGGGGCGTGGCGATCGACGCGCGCTGGACCCGGGTCCTCGTCGACGATCGCCGCAGCCTGCTCTACGGCCCGGGCACCGGGCGGCTCTACCTGCTCGAGCCCCGCGAGGCCGAGGATCCGCGTCTGCGCAGGGTCCTCGGCCTCGCGCGGTCGACGTTCGCCGCTCACCTCGACGATCCGGCCGCGGCGGTGGCGCACGACGCGGCGAGCTTGCGCGGCAGCACGCCGCCCCGCGCGCCGGCGAGGCTGCGCGCTGCCTATCGCCTGCTCGACCGGACCCGATCCGCGCTGCCGTTCGGGCTCGCGGTGCGTCTCGCCGCGGCCGCCGGACGGCGGCGAGCGCGCGGCGCTACGCGCGATGGGAACGGCGCCGTCGTCGACGCGATCGCTTTGGCGATCCACGCGCTCGAGCGCGACGTCGGCTACGCCGACTGTTATCCGCGCGCGCTGCTGACGGCGTTCCTCGCGCTCGCCGCCGGCAGCGCATGCCGGATCGCGATCGGCGTGCTCGCGCCGACACGAAAGATGCACGCCTGGTGCACGGTCGACGGCGTCGTGCCGTACGAGCCGATGCCGGAGCACTACCTCTACCGTCCGCTGCTCGTGGTGTCGCTCGATCCGTGACCGGAATGCCGCCGCTCGAACGAGTCGACGCGAGCCCGCTTCGTCTAGCGGTGCGGCCCGCCGTCGCATGTCGCGAGGTCTCGGGGGCGGGTGGCCCCGCGTTCTATCTGTCCCTCTACGACGACGAGATCGACGGCCGCGCCGACGCTCTCGGGTGGGCGCGGCCTTCGCGCGGCGACAGCGCCGGCAGCGCGCCGGAGGCGAGCTTCGCAGCGTTCGCCTCCCGCCTCGAGCCGACCGATGCGCTGATCGCATGCGCCGCCGACGGCACGATCGTGGTCGCGCGGGGCGGCTGCTGCACGTTCCCGCTCTACTGGCGCCGGAACGGCACGCGGATCGAGATCTCGACGGCCCTGCCGATCGGCGCGCAGCCCACGCTCTCGGCCGCCGGGCTCCTCAAGGCGGCGGCCGCCGTCAACCTGTGCTCGTCATACGAGCCGAACGCGTGGTGCGAGACGCCGCTCGCCGGCTGGCGCCGCCTGCGGCGCGGGATGGTGACGGTGCTCGCGCCCGACGCCGAAGCGCGCGAGACGCCGATGCTGCACGGCGGCACCGGCGACGTCGATGCCGCCACGGTGACGCGCGGCGTGCGCGCCGCGCTCGAGGCCTACGGCGCGACGCAGCGGCACGTCGTCTCGTCGCTGGTCGAGCTTTCCGGCGGCTTCGACAGCACGCTCGCGGCGGCCGCCGCGCTCCGGCCCGGCCAGCGGATGCACGGCGTCTCCGCGGCGTTCCCCTACTACGAGTTCCGCTTCGAGGAAGCCGTGCAGCAGGCCGTGGCGCGCTCGCTGGGCGTGACGCGCACCGTGATCGACGGCGCCGCGACCTTCCCGTACACGCCCGCGTCCCGGCCCGTGCGTTTCGACGAGCCCGCGGTGTTCGTGACCGGCATCCGCCATGCCGAGCTCGTCGGCGAGCTCGCGGCCGAGCGCGGCGCGACGCACGTCTATAACGGCCACGGCGGTGATCAGCTGTTCGCGACCGATCTGACCGAGCCGGAATCGTTCGCGCCGCGCCGCCCGACGCGCGGGCCGTTCTCTCGCGCGGCCTGGCGGACGATGAGGCGCGCGGCGGCGGAGATCCGCGCTGCCGCCGCCGTGCGCGACCGCCGCACGGCGACGTTCGTCTACGACGCTCGTCAGGACGTTTGGATCAAGGAGACGTTCGGCGCGGTGCTCCGGACGCCGTTCACCGATCTCGCGGTGTTCCGCGCGGCCGAGGCGTGGTCGCGATACTGCCGGGCCCGGGGCGGCCGTCCCGACAAGCGCGTGCTCGCCGACGCCGCCGGCGACTGGCTGCCCGCGGAAGTGGTCGAGCGCCGCGGGAAGGTCGCCTACGACGGCGTATGGATGCGCGCCTACGCCGCGAATGTCGTGCCCCTCGCGAGCGCGTTCGAGCGTGTCGCGGGCGTTCTGGAACGGATCGGCCTGTCGCCGGCATGGCTGATTCGCCGGACCGCCGCCCTCGCGGCCTGGCAGCCGGTCTCGGACCGCGAGGTGCTCGCGGCGTACGCAATCGCGGTCTGGCTCGCGGCCTGGGGAATCGAGCGCGAGACCGATGCCGAGTGGGTGGACTGACGCACGCGTCGAAGGCCGAGGCCTTTCCTCGATACGCCTAGCCCGGACTGTCGTCGTCGCCGACGTTGAAGAAGAAGTTTTGAAACAGCCGCCCGTCCTCGAGACCGGTGCCGAAATACGCGGTGGCGCCGTGCGCGAGGTGCGCGTCGAACAGCACGAGGCGGTTGTACAGGTTCGCGACGCGGTCGACCTCTTCCCAGCAGCTCCTGTCGAATTCCGCGCCGCGCCCGAACGTCTGCGCCATCAGCTCCGCGTCGCTGCAGCGGCCGCGCATGCCGCTGCGCCGGCTGCGGAAGAACGACAGCCCCGCGTCGAGCGGCGCGCCCGGCGTCAGGAACAGCACCCCGGCGTACGACTGGCTGTCGGAGTGATACGGAATCGCGTCCGCGGCCGTGCAGAGCTGGAAGCGGCCGTTCGCGGCGTTGTCGTCGAAGTTCGTGAGCGCACAGCCGAGCAGCCGCTCGAACGCCTGCCTGTACGGCGCGAGGCGCAGGAACGACTCCACCGTGCGCAGCCCCGCGGAGTGCATCTTCACGAAGCGCTGCGCGAGCGCGACGCGGCGCACCGCGTCGGGATCGTCGAGGAAGTCGTCGACGACGAGGCAAACGGGTCGCTGCGATCGCACGGACATGCCACGCCAGTCTGCGCGAGCGGCCGCGCGACCGGCACCTCCCATTTGGAGGGCAGCAGGCGTCGCCGGGGAGCCACCTCGTGCGACATGCGTTCAGCCGCGCGTTCGCGGACACTCCCAATTGGGAGATTCGTCAGCCGTAGAGCCGCTCCAGAATCCGCTGACCGGCCGGGCGAGCGGGCCCTTCCGTCGCCGGCGAGCGTACCGATCAGCGAGGAGCTTCGAGTGATGCGAACGACGAATCGTTGCCCATGGTGGGCGTTGGGAACCGCCGTCTTTCTGCTCGCGCTCGACGCGGCGGCCGCGGACGAGACGGCCATCGCCGAGGCCGCGGGCGCGGTGATCGAGAGCCCGGACTGCGTCGGTGCGGCCATCGCCAACCAGGCGGTTCAGGAAGGCATGAAGCGCGGCGGCCGGCAGTTGCTCAGCCGCTTCGGCATCAACGCCCCGCAGAAGGCGGCGCCGGTGCCGTGCGGGCAGGGCGCGACCGCGCCCGACGGTGGCGCCGCTCCGGCAGGCGAGACGGGTTCCGTCGCGCAAAGCGCGCCGGCCGCGCAGGCTCCGGCGGCGCCCGCGAGGCGCGGCGGATTGCTCAGCGGGATCCGTCAGCGAGGGGCGGGGGGTCAGAGCCCGCGCGGCTGCGGCGCGCTCGGCGCAGGCTGCATGGACGGCATGAAGCCGCTCGTCGCCTGCATGAACGAGATCTCGTTCTGGGGCGAGATGGCGGTCGCAGTCGAGCGCAAGCGCGACACGGGCGCGTGGACGGCCGAAGAGCTCGAGCAGATCGACGCCGACATCGCCGCGATGCGCGCGGCTCACGCGGCCGGCGCCAATCGCGTCGAGCCCGTGGACCCTGCGCGGCCGAACCGCCACCTCGACTGGTTGACGCCGGAGGAGTACTCTGCGGCCGCAACGGCAGCCTCGCAGAAGCTGAACGCACACCGGCAGGAGTGCAATCGTAAGTACGCGCATTTCTGACGACCGCGACGATTGCGGCTCGACCGCGATCGTGGCGCCGCAAGGCGGCGCGCGCCTCGACTCGATGGACGGAACGACGGTGATTCGCTACTTCGTGCCCAGCGCTGCGCTGCTCGTATGCATGCTGTCCGGATGCATGCCGGCGGCAACCGACGCGAACCCGGATGCCGCCGGCGACGCGCTGATCGATCGTTACGTCGGCACGTGGGATCTCGACGAGCTCTTCGCCGAGCCCGCCCTCGCGGCCGAGCTCGGCGCGCTTCTCGGTGAGCGGCTCGAGCACGTAATGTTCGCGCTCGACGTCACCGGCGGCATCGAGTACTACGGCGGCGGCTTGCTCGTGAGCGGCAACGCTCCGCACGCCGGCGGCGAGAACGAGGCCATCGTCTGCATGCAGCCGTTCGGCGCCGACGTGCAAGTGCACGTCGGCCACTACATCGACGACACGATCACGCTCTACACGCGGCAAACTCGCTACGACTTCCTGCCGACGTGCATCAAGGACTGGGTCGGGCTCCGGAACGCCCGTCACGCCCATCGCCTGCGGCAGCCGGCCAATGTCCGGCTGCAGACCGCCGCTTCGCGTTCGGCGACGCCCTGATCTTCCTATCCGCCACCGCACGACCGGAGTTCTGGTGCGCGCATTGCTAGCGGCTCGCGAGGACGGTAGTCTTCGCGAGTGCGACCTCTCCGCTACTCCGTCAACATCACGCTCAACGGCTGCTGCGACGATCTCGCCTGCCTGCCTGACGAGGCGTTGCACCGTCATGCCATGGAGGGGATCGCCCGCGCCGATGCGCTTCTCTTTGGCCGCGTCACCTACCAAATGATGGAAGAGGCGTGGCGGCCGCCGGCGGAGACGGGCGTGACACCCGAGTGGATGCCGGAGTGGATGGTGCCGTTCGCCCGCACGATTCACGCGGCCAAGAAGTACGTGGTGTCGAGCACGCTGGACCGGGTCGATTGGAACGCGGAGCTTTGCACGTTGACGTAGACCGCTCCCGCGCGGATCGCTTCCACGGGCTCCTCGAACTCCATGGCGGCGAGCCCTGAGCTGCGGGACCGATGACATCGTTGCGCGTGATGGTGCCCGTGACCGTGGCGGGGCCTGGCGGGCACGGCTGCGTGCCGGCGGGCCCGTTGCCGAGGTTCGTGCAAAGGACGATGCTGATGCCGCCCGTGGTGTGTCGTTGACCGAGGTGCAGGTGCGCCTGAAGCACGTCGGTCTCGAACTCGCTGTACCAGAGCCAGTAGACGATCTTGCCTTCCCGCTCGTTCACCTTCGCGTGGAACCAGCCGCGGGCCGGCGTGGAGAGCGTGGCCGGCGTCTCGGATCAACGCGGGCGGCATGGGCAAGGTGTACCGCGCGCCTGCGTCGCGAGGTGGCCGTCAAGCTGCTGCCGCCCACGTTCGCCGAGGATGCGGAGCGGCGGGCCCGCTTCGAGCGCGAGGCCCGGGTGCTCGCCGGTCTCGACCATCCCGGTATCGCCTCCATCCACGGCCTAGAGGAGGTCGAGACGGCCGGAACCGGCTCGAGCGCGATCGTCATGGAGCTCGTCGAGGGGCTCACGCTCGCGGAGGTGATCGCGCGCGGGCCCGTCCCGGCGGGGGAAGCGCTCGACCTCGCGGCCGCGATGTCGCATACGTCATGGACGACATGCTGTGGCTGCGCGCGCTCGACCGAGTGGAGCCGGTGGAGGTGATGGCCGGTAATCGCGACATCTGGGTTTGGGACTTCCGCCGCGAGGTGTTGACCCGCATGACCGCGGTCCCACCGAGGATCTGATGGCCGTGTGGAGCGCGGATGCGCGCCGGCTGTTCTTCGCCTCGGACGTGGAGGGGCGCTTCAAGGCATATGGCCGCGCAGCGGACGGCTCCTCGCCCGTGGAGCTCGAGTTCGAGGACGACGGCAGCTACATGCCGTTCTCGCCGATAAACGACGAGCGCCTGCTCGTGAGGATTCGCAAAGCGGACGGCGACGTGGCGATCCTGCACCTCGGGCAGCCGCACCGCATCGAGCCGCTGCTCGCCGGGCCGGCACAGGAGCTCAATGCCCAGGTCTCGCCGGACGGCCGCTGGATCGCGTGTCAGTCCGACGAGTCGGGACAGTTCGACGTCTACGTGAGATCCTTCCCCGACGTGGGCCGCCGGCGCGAGATCGTCTCGCAGGGCGGCGGCGTGCAGCCGTTGTGGGGACCGGCCGACAGCGGCGAGCTGTATTACCGTAGCTTAGACGGCGCCGTCATGGCGGCCGCTGTACGGACCGCCCCGGATCTCGAGATCGGCGCGCGGCGCGAGCTGTTCCCGAACCAGGGCTACGGCCCGGCCTCACCGGCGACCGTCTGGTTCTACGCCGTGTCGCCGGTCGACGGGCGGTTCTTGATGACGAAGGAAACCACGCGGGCGCGCGCCTCGCCGATTCGCGTGGTGGTCGATTGGCTCGAGGAGCTGAATGCGCTGCTGCCTGTTTTGTAGACGGGCAACAGGCGAACGTTGAAATCGAGGAGTGGCTGATGGCAGAAGTAACGCTGACAGTGCTTTACCCGCATCCCGTGGACGTCGAGAAGTTCGACGCCGACTACCGCGCGCACCTGCAGCTTCTACACCGGAAGACGAACATGCCGGAGGAGAATCCGCCCTATAACGTCACGCGGTTCCTGCCGACGCCGGCCGGCAAGCCCGCGTTCTACCAGATGTTCACGATGCCGTTCCCGTCCGCGGAAGCGTTGCAGCAGGCGATGGCAAGCCCGCACATGCAAGAGGTGGCAGCGGACGCCGAGCGCATCTCGACGGGCGGCCCGCCGATCGTTCTGATCGGCACGACGAAAGACTGACGTTCACCAACAGGGAGGGGAGGGGACGATGAAGACGAGGACAGGGGCGCTGTTTTTCGTGCTCGGCGCTGCCGTGTGCGGATGCAGCGGCGAAACCGAGCCGGCCGTCGCGGCCGGCGGAGACGCCGACGCCGGCAGCTCTGCCGCGGCCGATCTCGTCGACCGCGCGCTGATGGAATCCTGCGCAGGCTTCGACGTGGACAAGGCCGCTTCGCTGCTCGGCGTGGGCGCCGCGGAGCTCGAGGTCATGGAGACCTACTCGGACCGGGTCGGTGGGCAGATATGCCGCTATTGGTCGGCCGAGAGCAATGTGGGCCCCGGCATCGACATCCTGCTGAACGATCACGAATCGATTGCGGCGGCGAGGCGGATTATCGAGACGCAACGCGAGCTCGTTCCGCTCGTCGACGAGGTCCCGCCGACAGGCCCCGCGCGCGTCGAGTTCGATTTCGGCGACGATGCATTCTGGGATACGAACACGAGCGGCGTCGTCGTTCGGGTACGCAACGTCGTCGCGCAGGTTCAAGTGTCGGCTTCTCGAGAGCTCACGTCCCCTCGCGATCCGGCGCAGATCGCGCTCGAGCGGCGAGTCGCGGAGGAGGTCGCGGCGGCGCTCGGCAGATAGCTGGCGCAGCGATGGACGCCGTAACGGCCGCCGCGTGCGCCGGCCCAGCCCGCCCGACGCGCGCTCCCGCTACGCGTGTACCCGAAAGAGCGGGAGGAGTCGTGATCGGGGAGGCAGCCGTCGCTCTGCGTGCGGCTCGGCGTTGGCCGTAGCTACCGCCCGTGTCGTCGCGGGCATATTCAGACGCGGCATTACCGGGTGCGCGGCCCAGGCAGCGCACTGCGGGCTCAACGATCGGCATCGTGATCCACGCATCGTGCTCGGCCGCGAACGCGAAGTGGAACGACGCGAAAGCGAGCGCCCCGACGCCGAGCCACTTGTGCGTGATGTAGACGCGATCGAGGCCGCCGAAGAGCGACTCGACGAGCTCGAAGCGTCCGCCGAGGAACGCCGCCGCGCCCATCAGCGACAACGCGGTGACGCCGGCGGCGAGGCTCAGCGTCTCGAGCGTGAAGCGCGTGTCGGGCGTGACCTCCTGCATCGTGACCACGAGGCTCCCGGCGGCGATCAAGCCTATCGCGTGCCACGCCGTGAAGTGCAATGCTGCCTTCCTCCGCCGGCCCGTGGGGTCAGCATATATCGGCGGATCACGGTGAGTGTTCGGCGCCGCCCGAAGACCGCGATGTGACGGCGTGCTCACACCCCCGAGGCGCTCGCACGCCGCCCGGGCAACACTATCGTCGCGGGCCTTGCGGCCTCGAACGACTGCGTGAATTCCCGCACAGCAACGCCCGGGAAAGCCCGTTACGCTCCAGGTGTTTACGGCAGCTCGACTCCCGCGCGGGCAATGAAAGAATGCGCTCCTGTCTTAGATATTTGCGGCCGTCTACCGCGCGTTCCGTAGGTTGCCGTGTCAGCCACTGAGGGAGATGCCTCCGCGACGGCGGAGAAGTCAGGGGATGCGGGCTCCGGGCGGCCAGCGCGGGGCGTGCGCCGGTTGCTCCTCGCGCTCTGGCGCGCCGGCACGCACGGCGCGCCGCCAGCACGGGTACGCGAGATCGCGCTGACGAATCTGATCGCGTTGCTCGCTACGGCCTCGACGCTGCCGTACGAGGTGTTCTACCTGACCGACCTTGCCCACTACGCGTGGATATTCGTGGCGAACATCCCGTTCATCGCGACTTACGCCTCGGTGCTGCTGCTGAATCGCGCGGGCCGGTTCGAGATCGCACGGGTTGTCGCCATCGGAGCGGTATACGTCCATATTCCTGTCGTCCTGTCGCTGATCAGCTCCGGGTCCGGCTGCCATCTTTTCTACTTCCCGATGGCGGCGGCGGTGGCAGCGGTGTTCGGCAGTCACGAACGAACGGCCACGGCACTGTGGGTCGGGCTCGGTGCGTTGCTCTACGTCGTGTGTCACTTTGCATTCCCGCCTGGGACGACGCCCGTCGTGATGTCCGAATACACTCTTCGCGCAATGTACGCTGCTACGTCGGCCGGCGTTCTGGTGGTCACCGGCGGCTTCTCGTATCTGTTCCGCATCGAGATCGATCGTGCGGAGTCGGCGCTCACGGAGAGCAATCAGGCGTTGGCGAGACTGTCGACCGTCGATCCGGTGACGGGCCTTGCGAACAGGCGCGCGATCGACGCGTACGTCTCCGACCAGTGGGCTCGGCTCGAGCGCCAGCGGCTACCCATGTCGCTGCTGCTGATCGACGTGGACTGCTTCAAGTCGTTCAACGACCACTACGGGCATCTCGCCGGCGACGGGTGTCTCGAGCGAGTCGCGGAGGCGCTGCGGGCGACGACGCGGCGGCGCGAGGACCTGATCGCGCGCTACGGCGGCGAGGAGTTCGTGATCGTGCTGCCGGCCACGGACGAGGACGCCGCCGCAGAGATGGCGGAGCACGTACGCGAGTCGATCGAGCTGACCGGCATCCGACACGACTTCTCGAGCGTCGGGCCCGTCGTCACCGTCAGCATCGGCGTCGCCGGCGGCAGGGTCGACGAGCTCGGCGACTTCTCGACGTTGCTGCACCGGGCCGACTCCGCGCTCTACGCTGCGAAGCACGGAGGCAGGAACCGCATCGTGAGCTGGCACGCGCTTGGGGACGATGCGACGCTGACCGCGCGCCGCAGGCGCCTCGCCGCAGTAGGCGAGCGGGCTTAAGCGCTACCCCTTAAGCGACTGTTGCCGAAGTCGCGGAACAGACCCTACCCCTTTCACGACAGAACCGTTGTCGTCACACGGTGCGGGCGAATTTGCTCCGGTCGGCGCAAAATCAACCTCAGCGCCGTATTCGCGGGTCAGAAGGTCGGGATCCGCGAGGTGGCCGACAAGATCTGACCTAAGTGCCCGGAATAGACCCCGGAGGGTTGGCTCCCCGGGCCGGATTCGAACCAGCGACCAACGGATTAACAGTCCGTCGCTCTACCACTGAGCTACCGGGGAACCGAAAGCCGGGGCATTCTGTAAGAGCAGGCGAGACGAGTCAAGGTTGACTGTCGATAAACCGTAGCGCCGTCAGCTGCTTGCGCGGCAGTCATAAAGCCGGATCGAGCTCCTCGCGCCCCGGCCGCTCCTCCATGAACGCCTCGATGCGCTCGAGCGCCCGGGCGAGCGTCTCGATCGAGGCGGCGAACGAGATCCGGAGGTGTCCCGGCTCGCCGAACGCCGAACCCGGGACGAGCGCCACGCCCGCCTCCTCGAGGAGCCGCTCGCAGAATTCCACGTCCGTCTTCACGCCCTTGAGCTGCATCGCGCGTGCCACGTTCGGGAAGAGATAGAAGGTGCCCCTGGCCGGCACACACGAGAACCCGCGGATCTGATTCATGCGCTCGAGCACGAACCGGTGCCGCTCCTCGAACGCCCGGCACATCTCCCGCACGCAGGTCTGATCGCCTTCGAGCGCCGCCACCGCCGCAGCCTGCGAGATCGACGAGGCGTTCGTCGTGCTCTGGCTCTGGATGCTCGTCATCGCCTTGATGACGGGCAGGGGGCCGGCCGCGTAGCCGAGGCGCCAGCCGCTCATGGCGTATGCCTTCGAGAAGCCGTTCACCGTGATCGTGCGGTCGTACAGGTGCGGGCAGGCGGCCGCGAACGAAACGAACGGTTCGTCGGCCCAGTAGACGTGCTCGTAGATGTCGTCCGCGAGCACGGCGATCCGCGGGTGCTCGCGCAGCACCTCGCCCAGCGCCGCGAGCTCGGCCCGGGAATACACGGCTCCGGTGGGGTTGCAGGGGCTGTTGAGGAAGAGCAGCCGCGTGCGGTCAGTGATGGCGGCGGCGAGCTGCTCCGGGCTCATCCGAAAACCCTGCTCGGCCGTGGTGTGGACGATGACGGGCTCGGCGTCCGCGAGCCGCACGAGCTCGGGGTAAGACACCCAGTAGGGGGCCGGCACGATCGCCTCGTCGCCCGCCTCGAGCAGCGCCAGGCAGGCGTTGAAGCACGACTGCTTGGCCCCGTTCGAGACGAGCACCTGCTCCGGCGAGTAGTCGAGGCCGTTCTCGCGTGCGAGCTTGGCCACGATGGCCTGCTTGAGCTGCCGGGTGCCGTCGATCGGGGTGTACTTGGTGTCGCCGCGGGCGAGCGCCTCGCGTGCTGCAACTTTGATGTGCTCGGGCGTGTCGAAATCCGGCTCCCCGGCCGAGAGCGAGATGATGTCGCGGCCGGCCTCGCGCAACCGCGCGGCCCGCGACGTCATCGCCACGGTGGGCGAGGCGTGCAGGCGCTGGACCCGATGGGCGAGGCGCAGAGTCAACGGAATCGACCTTTCAACGGTGGCGGGGGTCGCTTATCTTAAGCCGACCGCCGCACCGCTCCAATGCGAATCAAAGGGATGCACGACAAACAGTTCGAGCTGGTATCGAAATACGAGCCGGCGGGCGACCAGCCCGAGGCCATCCAGAGCCTGGTGGAGGGCCTGAACGACGGCCTGGCGCGCCAGACTCTGCTCGGGGTCACGGGCTCGGGCAAGACGTTCACGGTCGCGAACGTGATCGCGGCGGTGCAGCGCCCCACGCTCATCCTCGCCCACAACAAGACCCTGGCGGCGCAGCTCTACGGCGAGATGCGGGAGTTCTTCCCCGACAACGCCGTCGAGTACTTCGTCTCGTACTACGACTACTATCAGCCCGAGGCGTACGTCCCGTCGACGGACACCTACATCGAGAAGGACGCCTCCATCAACGACCACATCGAGCAGATGCGCCTGTCCGCCACGAAGGCCCTGCTCGAGCGGCGCGACGTCATCATCGTGGCGACCGTGTCCGCGATCTACGGCTTGGGCGACCCCGTGCAGTACCACGGCATGGTGCTGCACCTGGCCAGGGGCACGCGCATCAACCAGCGCGACATATTGCGGCGGCTCGCCGAGATGCAGTACACGCGCAACCCCCTGGACCTCGCGCGCGGCACTTACCGCGTCCGCGGCGACGTCATCGACATCTACCCGGCGGAGTCGGACCGCGACGCCATACGCGTCGAGCTCTTCGACGACGAGGTGGAGCAGATCAGCTACTTCGACCCGCTCACGGGCGAGGTGCTGCGCAAGGTGCCGCGGGTCACGATCTATCCCAAGACGCACTACGTCACGCCGCGCGAGACGCTGCTCGATGCCGTGGAGCAGATCAAGGTCGAGCTCGACCAGCGGCTGCACGAGCTGCGCCGCGCGAACAAGCTCGTCGAGGCGCAGCGGCTCGAGCAGCGCACGCGGTTCGACATCGAAATGATGCTCGAGGTCGGCTACTGCAGCGGCATCGAGAACTACTCGCGCTACCTCTCGGGCCGCAAGGCAGGGGAGCCGCCGCCCTGCTTGTTCGACTACCTGCCGCCCGACGCGCTGCTCTTCATCGACGAGAGCCACGTGACCGTCCCGCAGCTCGGCGGCATGTACCGCGGCGATCGCTCCCGCAAGGAGACGCTGGTCGAGTACGGCTTCCGATTACCGTCGGCGCTCGACAACCGGCCGCTGCGGTTCGACGAGTTCGAGGCGCTCGCGCCGCAGACGATCTACGTGTCGGCCACGCCGGGGCCTTACGAGCGCGAGCACTCGGACCAGGTAGTCGAGCAGGTGGTGCGGCCCACGGGCCTCGTGGACCCGGAGGTGGAGGTGCGCCCGGCTGGCACGCAGGTGGACGACGTGCTGTCCGAGATCAACGCGCGCGTGGCGGCCAACGAGCGCGTGCTCATCACCACGCTCACGAAGCGCATGGCCGAGGACCTCACCGACTACCTGCAGGAGTACGGCATCCGGGTCCGCTATCTGCACTCCGACATCGACACGGTGGAGCGCACGGAGATCATCCGCGACCTGCGCCTCGGCGAGTTCGACGTGCTGGTCGGCATCAATCTGCTACGCGAGGGCCTCGACATGCCCGAGGTCTCGCTCGTGGCCGTGTTCGACGCGGACAAGGAAGGGTTCCTGCGCTCGGAGGGCTCGCTCATCCAGACGATCGGCCGGGCGGCGCGCAACGTGCGCGGCAAGGCGATCCTCTATGCCGACACCGTCACGGGCTCCATGCAGCGTGCCATCGACGAAACGAACCGCCGCCGCGCGAAGCAGATCGAGTACAACGAGAAGCACGGCATCGTGCCCAAGACGATCGTCAAGGACGTGCCGGACATCATGGAAGGCGCGCGCGCGGTCCCGAAGGCACGCGGCCGCGGCCGGCGGCGCGAGGAGGCGAAGCCTTACGCCCGCCTGAGCCCCGCGCAGGTGGCGGCCCGCATCCAGGAGCTCGAGAAGAAGATGTACCAGCACGCCCGCAACCTCGAGTTCGAGGAAGCGGCGAAGCTGCGCGACGAGATCAACGAGCTCAAGCAGCTGGGATTCGAGCTCCCGCAGCGCGCGGCGTCCTGAAGGCGGCTCCGGGCGGGGCGGTGCGGAAATCCGCCGCGCGGTGCCTATTACCCGGTCACCGCTCGACGCTGCCTCGAGCGTGGAAGCTACTCTCGCGCGCCTGGCACGCGGCCGGCGCGGAGACGTTGGGAAGGGTGGTAGGCGCGAGTGGGATCGAACCACCGACCCCCACCATGTCAAGGTGGTGCTCTACCACTGAGCTACGCGCCTAGAAGGCCGCTACCATACCCATTTCCGGCACCGAAGCTCAAGCGCCCTCGCGGGCCGGCGGGGTTTGCCGCGCGGGGCGCGTGCTTGCAACCCTCGGCACAATCGTTCAGGGTGCACACCGTCGGAGAGGGCGGCGGCGCGTCCGGCGACGCGCGGCGGTCCTGTTTTCTGTCAGCAAGGGAGGACGACAGGCGCCGCCGCGGTCGGCGCCGTTGTGATGGGAAGCCGAACACCGGGTCGATACACGGAGCCCGAGCCGAAGCTCCACGACGCGCCGCTCGGCGCAGCGGCGAGCGCGCGCACCGATTGGGTCGTCTTTGGGGCCGTCGCCGCCATCATGTTCGTGCTGGTCGGCTGGGGCGGGCTCGCCACCGAGCGCCTCGCCGATGCCACCGCCGCCGCGCTCGCATGGCTCATCGCGAACGTGGGCTGGTTCTTCGTGCTGTCCGCCACGGGCTTCGTGGCGTTCGCGCTGTACCTCGCCACGAGCCGCTTCGGCCGCATCCCCTTGGGTCCAGACGACGCCGAGCCCGAGTTCAGCACGGCCTCCTGGATCGCGATGATGTTCAGCGCGGGCATGGGCATCGGCCTCATGTTCTTCGGCGTGAGCGAGCCGCTGTCGCACTTCGTGAACCCGCCTCCGGCCACCGTGCCGGTGCTCGTGGACGGCTCCATCGCGCCGAACGCCACGGCGCAGGCCATCCGCACGGCCATGGCGACCACGCTGTTCCACTGGACGTTGCATCCCTGGGCGATCTACGCGGTGGCCGGCCTCGCCATCGCCTATAGCACGTTCCGCAAAGGCCGGCGACAGCTCATCAGCTCCGTTTTCACGTCGCTGCTCGGCAAGCGCAGGGCGGAAGGCCCGGTGGGCAAGCTGATCGACACCCTCGCGCTGTTCGCCACGTTGTTCGGCTCGGCCGCGTCGCTCGGCCTCGGCGCGCTGCAGATCCGCACCGGCATGGTCGAGGCCGGATGGATCGAGGGCCTCGGCACGGCCGCGCTGGTGGTGATCATCGTCGCGCTCACCATCTGCTTCATCGCCTCCGCCGTCTCGGGCATCGCCCGCGGCATCCAGTACCTCGCGAACGCCAACATGGTGCTCGCCGCGCTGCTCGCGCTGTTCGTGTTCCTCGTGGGGCCCACGGTCTTCATGCTGAACCTGATCCCCGCGTCCATCGGCAGCTACCTGCAGGACTTCGGCCTCATGGCGTCGCGCTCGGGCGCCACGGGCGGCGAGGCGATGAGCGAGTGGCTCAGGAGCTGGACGATCTTCTACTGGGCGTGGTGGATCTCCTGGACGCCGTTCGTGGGCATGTTCATCGCGCGCATCAGCCG
>DATCLR010000160.1:0-1996 GCA_036563785.1 Burkholderiales bacterium
CTCGTACAGGTAGCGCAGACGATCGGTCGGGTGCTCGGGGCGATTGCCTTCGGGCTGCCCGAAGGCAATCGCCCCGAGCACCCGACCGATCGTCTGCGCTACCTGTACGAGCGCGACGGAAACCGTCTGCTCGATCTGGCCGACTCGGCCGGCGGAATCGGCGACGTGCGACTCCACGGCGCGTGGCCGCTCTCGGCGGGCGGCTACGCCGCGGCGCTTCGCGCGAGCTTCAAGCTGCCGACGGGCGACCCCGATCGACTCCATGGCAGCGGCGCCGCCGATCTCGCGCTCTGGCTGAGCACCGCATGCGACGCGCCCCGCTGTCCCGGCGCCTGGCGGTGGAACGGCAGCTTCGGGGTGCTCGCCCTGGGACGCGGCGATGTGCTGCGCGAGCAACAGCGTCCTGCGGCGCTCTTCGGGTCCCTCGGAATCGGCTGGCGCCTTCGCGCGCCCGTCGTGCTGAAGGCGGAGCTTCGCAGCCACGGCGCGTTCTACCGCGACAGTGCCCTGGAACCCCTGGGTCGTACCGCGCTCCAGATCATCCTCGGGGCCACCTGGATCCTCTCCCCCACGGCGACCATCGATGCGGCGATTTCCGAGGATGTGCGCGTAAGTACTTCGCCGGACGTCAGTTTTTTGTTCAGCCTGCGCACACGCTTCTGAGCAGCCGCGAAGCGAATCGGATCGACCGAAACGACAATCCGACCGACGCCGTTTATTCAGGACGGCTCAAAGGGGTTTCTGCGCCGACGAGCGTCCGGATGAAGGCGAATCGGGCTGGTCTATAGCGCAGCGTCGTCGACCCCGCATTCGCGCACCGTCGCAAGGAGCGGCACGGTATCGACGGACAAAGACGCGGAAAGCGAAGAACTTACCTTTATAGCTTCAAACAGACGCATAGTATACTGATCCCATGGATTTATCCGGCACGCACTCGCCCGCCGCGGGACGCCTCGCGCCCGGGTATCTGCTCGAACATCTCGAGCAGTGGGTGACCCGTCGCTGGGTTCCGGTCGTCGTCAACGTCGCCGCACTCGCTCTCTTCTGCTTCGGGCTCGCGCAGCTCACCTGGCGCGCGCTCGCGCCGGCGAACGCCGGCGCACCCGCGCTTGCCGTGCACTCCGCCGCCGTCCCCGAGTACGATCTGCAGTCGCTCCTCGCCGCCAACCTCTTCGGACGGGCGGACCCGGCGTCGCTGCCGGCCCAGGCGCGGCTCGAAGAGATCCCGTTGAGCAGCCTCAATCTGGTGCTCACCGGCGTGATGGTAACGCCCGCGGGCAGTTTCGCCGTGATCAGCGCGAACGGAAGCCCCGAGCTGCCCTTCGCCATCGGCGACGAGATCACGCCGGGCGTGACGCTGCACGCCGTTTATTCCGACCGCGTGCTGATCCGCCGTGCCGGTGCGACCGAGAGCCTGATGCTCAAGGAGACCGCACAGGCGCTGCCCGGTGCTGCTATCACCGCGCCGCCGGCGCGCACTGCCGCCGGCGTCGTGCAGCGGAACGGCCCGCGGAACTTCACGGTCGACCGCGAGCAGCTCACGCGCCAGATGCAGACGCCCGAGTTCCTGACGCAGGCGCTCATGGTCCCGAACGCCGGGGGCGGCTTTCTGGTGCGCGAGATTCAGCCGGGCAGCATTTACGAGCGCCTCGGCCTGCGGGTCGGCGACGTGATCACCGCGGTGAACGGACAGCCGGTGAACACCATGGAGGACGTCATGCGGCTGTATGCGCAGTTCGGCAACGCGAGCAACGTACAGCTCGACGTAAGACGGGCGGGCAGGAACGAAACGCTCGTGTACAACATTCACTAGAGAGCGACGACGCGCAGACGATGACGACGACCGTACACGCCGCCTGGCGTTCGGGTTTGCTTGCTCTGCTCCTCGCTGCGAATGCCGGCACGTGGGCGCAGCCCGCCGACGAGGAAACCCCGCCCGCGGAAGAAACCCCCGCGCCGCCCGCGCCGCCCGCGCCGCCCGCGCCGCCCGCGCCGC
>DATCLR010000141.1:0-8944 GCA_036563785.1 Burkholderiales bacterium
GCAGAGGACCTGCGCGGCGAAGGCTTCGTGGATTTCGTAGATGTCGAAGTCCTGCAGCGTGAGCCCCGCGCGATCGAGCAGCCGGGACACCGCGTAGGTCGGCGCCATGAGCAGACCTTCGCGCGGGCCGTCGAGGCCCGCGAAGTCGACGGCCGCGGTGGCGTAGTGCGTGAAGTAGGCGAGCACCGGCAGGCCGCGCGCCCGCGCCCAGTCCTCGGAAGCGAGCAGCACGCAGGCGGCGCCGTCGGTGAGCGGGGTGCTGTTGCCGGCCGTGAGCGTTCCGCCCCCGCTGCGATCGAAGACCGGCATCAGCTTCGCCAGCTTCTCGAGGTCGGTGTCCGGGCGGACGTTGTTGTCGACGCTCAGGCCGGCGAACGGCGTCACGAGATCGGCATAGAAGCCATCGCGCCACGCAGCCGCCGCCTTCATGTGGCTCGCGTACGCGAGCTCGTCCTGCTCGCGCCGACCGATCTGCCACTCCTTCGCCATGAGCTCGCAGTGCTCGCCCATCGAGAGCCCGGTGCGGGGCTCGGTGGCGCTCGCGTAGGCGGGCACGAGGTGCTGCGGGCGCAGCGCGAGCCAGGGCCTGATGCGCTCGGCGAAGCTCTTGCCGCGCGCGCTTTCGAGCACGATGCGCTGCAGCTTCTCGCCGTAGACGATCGGCACGTCGCTCGCCGAATCCGATCCGCCCGCGATCGCCGAGTCGATCTCGCCGAGCGCGACGCGGTGCGCGAGCTGGGCCACGGTGGTGAGGCTCGTGCCGCAGGCGCGCTGCACGTCGTAGGCGGGCGTGTGCGGGTGGAGGCCGCTCGCGAGCACCGCTTCGCGCGTGAGGTTCCAGTGGCGCGAATGCTTGATCACCGCGCCCGCGGCGACCTCGCCGATCACTTCGCCCCGGAGACCGTACTTCTCGACCAGCGCCTTCAGCGCGGCGGTGAGGAGCTCCAAGTTGCCGACGTCGGCATAGGCGGTGTTCCGGCGGGCGAAGGGCACGCGCACGCCGCCGACGACGGCGACCCGACGGGTGGTGCTCAGCATGACGGTTTCCTCGGGGTGCGGCGGGCCTCATTGTAACCAAGAGCTTCGTCCGGCCCCGTATCGTCGATTCCGCGGCGGTTGACAACGGCGCGCGCCGCTCGCACCATGCGTGTCGCAGCCTCGCGGCTGCCGTCGTCCGTGACTGGCGATTCGAGGTGGAACGACCACCGGGGAGCGCGACGACGTATACCCGCCGATCGCCTGGGCAATCCCGTCGACCGCAACGTTACGCATGGAGGATTGCCGTGGGCGATTTCCGCGCACTGCTCGCCGCATCGGATCCCGAGGTCCACGCCGCGATCTGCGGCGAGGAACGCCGCCAGCGCGAAGGCATCGAGCTCATCCCTTCCGAGAACTACACCTACCCCGAGGTGCTCGCCGCGCTCGGGTCGGTGCTGACCAACAAGTACGCCGAGGGTTATCCCGGGCGGCGCTACTACGGCGGGCAGACCTGCACCGATGCGGTCGAGGAGCTCGCGCGCCGGCGCGCTTGCGCGCTGTTTCGCGCCGAGCACGCGAACGTGCAGCCGCTCTCGGGCTCGCCCATGAACCAGGCCGTCTATTTCGCGTATCTGCGGCCCGGGGACACCGTGCTCGCCATGGATCTCTCGCACGGCGGGCACCTGACGCACGGCGCCCCGGTTTCGCACATGGGGCGCATCTTCAACTTCGTGCGCTACCGCACGCGCCCCCAGGCGGGCGGCGCGATCGATTTCCGACGAGATGCGCCAGCTCGCACGGCGCACGCGCCCGAGGATCGTCCTCTGCGGCTACACCTCGTATCCGCGCGACTACGAATACACGGCGTTTCGGGCGATCGCCGACGAGGTGGGCGCGCTCGCCATGGCGGACGTATCGCACGTCGGCGGCCTGATCGCCGCCGGGGTGATGCGCAACCCGTTCGACGCCGGCTTCGACATTGTCACGACCACCATTCACAAGACGCTGCGGGGCCCGCGCGCCGGCATGATCCTCTGCCGCAAGGAGCACGCGGCGGCGATCGACGCCTCGGTATTCCCGGGGCTTCAGGGCGGTCCGCACATGAACACCATCGCGGCCGCCGCGGTGGCGCTCAGGAAGGCGGCGGAGCCGGCGTTCCGCGATTACGCGCGGCAGGTCCTGGCGAACGCGCGCGCGCTCGCGGACGCGCTGCTCGAAGCCGGCGTCTCGCTGGTTACCGGCGGCACCGACAATCACATGGCGGTGATCGACACTGTGAAAAGCTTCGGCATCGACGGGCGGCGGGCGGAAGCGGTGCTCGACGGGATCGGCATCACCACCAACAAGCAGGTGATCCCCGACGACCCCAATCCGCCGCTGCGGCCGAGCGGCATCCGCGTCGGTACTCCCGCCTGCACTACCCGCGGCATGGGAGAGGCGGACATGGGGCGGATTGCCGGCTGGATCGTCGCGGCGCTTCGACACCCGTCCGACGAGCGCAGGGTTGCGGCGCTGCGGGAGGAGACGCGCGCTTTCTGTGTGCGATTTCCGGTACCCGGCATCGACGCAGCGGCGGCGTCGCCCGGCGAATCATGACAATTGGAGCACGCCGGTATAGCATGATGCTCCCTTCAGGACCTACCGCAGGCGGAGTCTTTCCGATGACCGAAGTCGCGCGCGCCGACGTCGAAGCGGCGCTGAAGCAGGTAATCGATCCCTATCTCGAGCAGGACCTGGTCAGCGCGAAGGCGGTCAAGCAGATCGACGTGGACGGCGGCCGGGTGACGGTCGATGTCGTCCTCGGTTATCCGGCCAAGGGCTCGATAGACGCGCTCGCGGCGGCCGTTCGCGAGCGCGTGGGCGCGCTCGCCGGCGTGGAAACGGTGGTCCCGAAGATCACGTGGAAAATCGAGACCCACGCCGTGCAGCGCGGCGTCAAGCCGCTTCCGGGGATCAAGAACATCATCGCGGTCGCTTCGGGCAAGGGCGGCGTGGGGAAGTCCACGGTGGCCGTCAATCTCGCGCTCGCGCTCGCGCTCGAAGGCGCCCGCGTCGGCCTGCTCGATGCCGATATCTACGGCCCGAGCCAGCCGCGCATGCTGGGGGTGAAGCGCAAGCCCGAATCGAAAGACGGCAAGTCGATCGAGCCGATCGAGGCGCACGGGCTGCAGTCGATGTCGATCGGCTTCCTCATCGACGAGGAAACGCCGATGATCTGGCGCGGCCCGATGGTGACGCAGGCGCTCGAGCAGCTGCTCAGGGACACGAACTGGAAGGATCTCGATTACCTCGTCATCGACCTCCCGCCGGGAACGGGCGACACGCAGCTCACGCTCGCGCAGAAGGTTCCCGTGTCGGGGGCGGTGATCGTGACTACGCCGCAGGACATCGCGCTCCTCGACGCACGCAAGGGGCTCAAGATGTTCGAGAAGGTGGAGGTACCGGTGCTCGGGGTGATCGAGAACATGAGCACGCATGTCTGCTCGAAGTGCGGTCACGAGGAGCACATCTTCGGCGAAGGCGGCGGCCGGCGCATGGCCGAGACGCACAAGGTTCCGTTCCTCGGTTCGTTGCCGCTCGATATCCGCATTCGCGAAGAGACCGACAGCGGCAAACCGACCGTGATCGCGGAGCCCGAGAGCCGGATCGCCCTGATCTACCGCGATATCGCGCGCCGGGTCGCGGGGCGCCTCGCGCTGCAGCGCAAGGATTTCAGCGCCAAGTTCCCGACCATCGTCATCCAGAACACCTGAGCGCGGACCGCCGGGACGGTAGGGCGAGCGCGCCGGCGGCGGGAGGGCCGCGGTCCGAACGCGGCGCCGGTCTGTCCTCGTCTCGCCGCGTGCCAGGCGCGGCCGCCGCGGGCCGCGGCTCCCGGCGGCCGGCCGGGCATTGCCGGCCGTAGAACCCGCCCTTAAACTGCGGCCTCCCGCAAATCGTGCCTCGCTGCATCGATGACCATCAAATCGGACAAGTGGATCCGCCGCATGGCGGAACAGTACGGCATGATCGAGCCTTTCGAGCCGCGCCAGATCAAGTCGAACGGCAACGGCCCGGTGGTCTCGTACGGCACGTCGAGCTACGGCTACGACATCCGCTGCTCGAACGAATTCAAGATCTTCACCAACATCAACTCGGCGATCGTCGACCCGAAAAACTTCAGCGAGAGCAGCTTCGTCGATTTCCGCGGCGACGTCTGCATCATTCCGCCGAACTCGTTCGCGCTGGCGCGCACGGTCGAATACTTCCGCATACCGCGCAACGTGCTGGTGCTCTGCGTCGGCAAGAGCACCTACGCGCGCTGCGGCATCATCGTCAACGTGACCCCGCTCGAGCCCGAGTGGGAAGGGCACGTGACGCTCGAGTTCTCCAACACCACGCCGCTGCCGGCGCGCATCTACGCGAACGAGGGCGTCGCCCAGGTGATCTTCCTCGAGTCCGACGAGGTGTGCGAAACCTCGTACAAGGATAGGGGCGGCAAGTACCAGGGGCAGAGGGGCGTCACGCTGCCCAAGATCTGAAGCGCGCCGGCGGGGGAACGTCCCCGCCGGCGCTTCCCGACGGTTCCGGTCTTGTGGCGATACGCGCCATGGCTCGAACCGCGATCAGCTCGGCAGCACGCGCGCGATGAACGCCTTGAGGTAGGCGGTCTCCGGGATCGCCGGGTGCACCGGATGATCCGGCGCCTGGTGACCTTCCTCGACGAGCATGAGGAAGCGGTCCAGGTGCCGGCTCGCCGCGAGGAGGAGCGCGCGCAGGCTGTCGCGCGCGAGGTGGTAGGAGCAGGAGCACGAGAGGAGAATGCCGTCCCGGGCGAGCACCTGCATGGCCATCTGGTTGAGCCGGCGGTAGGCCAGCGTGCCTTCCTTGACGTCCTTCTTGCGCTTGATGAACGCCGGCGGATCGAGCACGACGACGTCGAAGCGCTCGCGCGCGGCGCGCAGGCGGCGCAGTACGTCGAACACGTCGGCCTGCTCGACGCTCACCTTGTCCGCGAGCCCGTTCAGCGCGGCGTTGCGGCGAACCGCCTCGACCGCTGCGGCGGAGCTGTCCACGCAGAGCACGGAGGCGGCGCCGGCGGCGGCCGCCTGCAGACCGAAGCCGCCGACGTAGCTGAAGAGATCGAGCACGCGCGCGCCCTTCGCATAGGCGCGCAGCCGGGCGCGGTTCGCGCGCTGATCGTAGAACCAGCCGGTCTTCTGGCCGGTGCGCAGCGGCACCTCGAAGCGGACGCCGTGCTCCTCGAGCGCGATGGTTTCCGGGACTTCGCCGAGCACGGCCTCGGTATAGCTCGGCAGCCCTTCCAGAGCGCGCACCGGGGCGTCGTTGCGCAGCCAGATCGCGCGCGGGCGCAACACCTTGTCGAGCGCCGCGATCACCTCTTCCTTCGCCCGCTCCATGCCCGCGGTGGTGAGCTGCACGACCAGCACGTCGCCGTAGCGGTCGACGACCAGCCCGGGGAGCCCGTCGGAATCGCCGAACGCGAGCCGGTAGTACGGCGCGCCGAACAGCCGTTCGCGCAGCGAAAGCGCGATGTTGAGCCGGTGCGTGATGAGCGAGCGGTCGAGCACGTAGCGCGGGTCGCGCGACACCAGCCGGGCGCAGATGAGCGCGTGCGGATTGACGTAGCCGGTGCCGAGCGGGCGGCCTGAGGCGTCCTCGATCAGCACCGCGGCGCCGGGCTCGAACCCGGAGAGCGGTGTGGCGCGCGCGTCGACCTCGTTGCTGAACACCCAGACGTGGCCGGCGCGCAGCCGCCGATCCTCGTTGCGGTTGAGCCGCAGCCGCGGCAGGTCGATCTCCGGGTTCACGCGCGTCCTTCCCACGTATCGCAGGGGCACGCTAGGGTAAGGCAGAGGCACGCGCCGTTCAAAGCGGCGCGCTTCAGCGCGCGCGGAGTCGATAGATGCGCCCGTCGAAGCTCGTTATGTAGATCTCGCCGGCGGCGTCCTCGCCGAAGGAGCTCGGGTTGGGTACCCGCGCGATCTCCAGATCCGACGTGACCGTGCCTGCCGCAGCGTCGTAGAAGAGCGCCCGGACCCGGCCGCTCAGGAAGTCGCCGTAGACGTACGCGCCCGCGAGCGCGGGCAGGGCGGTGCCGCGATACACGTAGCCGCCGGTGATGCTGCCGCCGAGCTCGCGTCCGTAGTCGAGCACCGGCGCGATGAAGGCGTCGGCCGGCAGATTCGCGGGATTGTCGAACGGCAGCGTCCCTTCGAACACGCGCCAGCCGTAGTTCCCGCCGGGAACGATGATGTCGATCTCTTCGCGCGTGCCCTGGCCGACGTCGCCCGCCCAGAGTGTGCCGGTTTGCCGGTCGAAGCTCATGCGCCACGGGTTGCGCAGCCCGTAAGCCCAGATCTCGGGACGCGCACCGGAACGCCCGGCGAACGGGTTGTCCGGCGGAACCGAGCCGTCCGGCGCGATGCGGAGTATCTTGCCGAGCAGGGTGTCGAGCCGCTGCGCGTTGTTCCGCGGATCGCCGGCGCCGCCGCCGTCGCCGCTCGCCACGTAGAGCATGCCGTCGGGACCGAAGGCGAGCATGCCGCCGTTGTGATTGGCGAACGGCTGCTCGAATTCGAGCAGCACCGTCTCGCTCTCCGGTGCGGCGCGCATCGGATCGGCGCTCACCCGAAAGCGCGCGATGCGCGTGCGCCGCGGGCTGTCCAGCGTGTAGTTGACGTAAAAGAGGCCGTTCGCGGCGTAGTCCGGATCGAACGCGAGCCCCAGCATGCCGAGCTCGCCGCCGGAAAGCACGTCCGCCGTCTTGTCGAGGAAGACGGCGACCTGGTCGGCGCGCACGGCGGCGTCGTTCGGGAACACCAGGATGCGACCGGCCTGCTCGACCACGAAGAGGCGGTTGCTCCCGTCTCCGGCATGCGTGATGAAAACGGGATTCTCGAAGGCGAGGTTCGGGAACGCGACCTCGGCGTTCACTGCCGCGGGATCGAGCGCGGTCGGGTTGTCTCCTCCGCAACCGGCGAGGAGCAGCAGCGACAGTGCGTACGCTCCGCGTCGCCTCATCCGCCGTGTCTCCGGAATGGGACCGCCCATTCACGACCCGGAAGCGCGCCGGCGGTTCCCGGGCCGAAGCGGAAAGCGGCGGCGTCAGCGCACGAAGCGCCAGAAGCCGAGCACGCCGAGGACGGCGATCGCGCTCGAGCAGAGGAAGGCCGCCGTTACGCCGTAGAGGCTCCACAGGCCGCCGAGCAGAAGCCCGGCGGGGATCGCGGCCATTCCGACCAGCATGTGGAACCAGCCGAACGCGGTACCGCGCTCCGCCGGCAGCGCGAGATCCCGCACCAGCGCGCGCTCCGCGCCTTCGGTGAGACCGAAGTAGAAGCCGAGCACGACGCCCCAGAGCCAGAGCATCGCGGGCGTCGCCGCGAAGGCGAGCGCGAAGAGCGTCATCGCGTACAGCGTCCAGCCGCCGAGGATGAACGGCCGTCGTCCGAATCGGTCCGTGTGCCGTCCGGCCTGCTCGGAGACGAGGACCTTCACCGTGTGCATCGCCGCCCAGAAGAGCAGGAGCTCCACCGTCGACATGCCGAGCTCGTGCCCCCGCAGCAGCAGAAACGTTTCGGGAATCTTTCCGAGCGTGAACAGGCCGAGCGCGAGCAGATACGCACGCGTCGGGGCCGTGAGCACGCCCCACGCGAGCGGCGCGGGGTTCGCCGTGCGCGGCGTCGCCCGGGGCGGCTCCGTTACGCCGAACGCGATCAGCGCCACCGTAGCGAGGCCCGGCACGGCCGAGAGCGCGATGACGAGGTCGAGCCGCTCGGTGCCGAAATGGACGATCGCCGCCGCGGCGAGGGCGCCGAGCACCGCACCGGCATGATCGAGCGCACGCGCGAAGCCGAACGCACGGCCGGCCTGGCCGTCGTCGACGGCGTCGGCGATGAGCGCGTCGCGCGGCGCCGTGCGTACGCCCTTGCCGATGCGGTCGACGATGCGTATGCCGAGGACCGTGAACCACGTGCCGGAGAACGCGATCAGCGGGCGGACGATATTCGAGAGCGCATAGCCGAAGACGACGTAGGGCTTGCGGCGGCGGCCGGCGAAATCCGAATGCCGGCCGGCCCAGAGCTTGAGCAGATTCGACACCGCGTCGGCCGCGCCTTCTATGACGCCGAGGGCGACGGGGCCCGCGCCGAGCACGGTCGCGAGGAGCAGCGGGATGAGCGGCACCACCATCTCGCTCGCGAAATCGTTGAGCAGGCTCACGAGCCCGACGAGGATCACGGTGCGCGGAAGCGCTCGTCGCCCCTTCTGTGCCGCGTGGTTCATGTGCGAATCGGTCCTCCCGGGCGCCGCGGATCGGCGGCTCGCGAGCGTCGGTGCGCGCTATACTCGTCCCGTGCGGGCGGCGCGATTATACGCATCGCGCGGTTCGAGGACGCGAACAACAATACGAGCGGAGGAAATCATGGAGCCAAGATCGGTTGCTGCCGGGCGCGGCGTCGCCTGGTTCGGCTGCGGGTGGCGCCTCTTCGCGAAGAACCCCGCGGTGTGGGTCGTGCAGGCGGTGCTGCTGCTGGTGCTCTTCTTCGTGCTCGCTTTCGTTCCGCTCGGCGGCTTTCTCATCACCCTGGTTGCGCCCGTGCTCGCGGCCGGCCTGCTTCAGGGCGCCGCCGAGCTGCAGGCCGGACGCAAGCACGAGATCGGCGATCTCTTCGGGGCTTTCCGCGATCAGCGCCGCCTCGGCCCGCTCCTCGTCCTCGGCGCGGTCGGGCTCGCGGCCGGCGCCCTGGGCATGCTCATCGGCGTCGGCTTCCTCGGGACCGGCATTATGAGCGGCGAACCTCCCGCCGAGGCGACGGCCGAGCACCTCGGCGGACGCGCCATCGTTTCTCTGCTGCTGATACTGGCAGTCCAGCTGGTCGCCGCGGCGCTGCTCTACTTCGCGGTTCCGCTGGTGGCGTTCCACGGCGTCGCGCCGCTCGCGGCCATGCAGAGCAGTCTGCGC
>DATCLR010000151.1:0-7144 GCA_036563785.1 Burkholderiales bacterium
CCTCCGGTCACTACGACGACTTTGTCCTGGATCTTCATGGCGGGTGTTTCCTGCTCGTTATCGTTCAGGGTGCCGGCGGCCGGAGTCGCGATTCGGCGCCCGCGCTCGCATCGCCCACGCGGCGCACGCCGGACGGCCGTCAGATCGCGCGCTCCGCCTTAAGCCGCGCGAGCGCCGCGTCATCATAGCCGAGCTCGCGCAGAATCGCCTCGGTATGCGCGCCCGGCGCCGGCACCGGGTCCATGCGCGCCTCCTCCGCAGAGAGCCCGGGCGGCACGAGCGCCTTGACCGCCCCCGCCGGCGTCTCGACTTCGGTCCAGCGGTTGCGCGCGCGCAGCTGCGGGTGCTCCCATACCTGCCGCACGTCGTTCATGCGCGCGTTCGCGATTCCGGCCGCCTCGAGCCGCGCGATGAGCGCGTCGGCCGTGAGCTTCGAGAACGCCGCCTCGATCACCCGGCCGAGCTCATCTTGCGCTGCGGCGCGCTTCGAGTTCGAGGCGTAGCGCGGATCCCGCGCGAGGTCCGGCCGCTCGAGCACCCGCTCGCAGAACACCTGCCACTCGCGCTCGTTCTGCAGACCGAGCATGACGGTCTCGCCGTCGCCGGTCTTGAACGGGCCGTAGGGATAGATCGTCGCGTGGGCGGCGCCGCTCCGGGGCGGCGGCGCGGCGCCGTCGTACGCGTAGTAGAGCGGGTAGCCCATCCATTCGACCATGCTCTCGAAGAGCGAAACATCGACGCGGCGGCCGCAGCCGGTGCGCCCGCGGGCGATAAGCGCCGCGAGAATGCCGCTATAGGCGTACATGCCGGCCGCGATGTCCGCAACCGAGATGCCGGCCTTCGCCGGCCGCTCCGGCGTTCCCGTTATCGACAGGAAACCCGCCTCCGCCTGCACCAGCAGGTCGTACGCCTTCTTGTCCCGGTACGGCCCGGAATCGCCGTAGCCCGAGATGTCGCACACGATGAGCCGGGGGTAGTCGTCTTTGAGCGCCTCGTAGGAAAGCCCGAGCCGCGCTGCCGCGCCGGGCGCGAGGTTCTGCACCAGCACGTCGGCGCGCTCGAGGAGCTTGCGCAGGATCGCCCCGGCCTCCGGGTGCTTGAGATCGAGCGTCAGGCTCTCCTTCGAGCGGTTCGTCCAGACGAAATGCGACGCCAGCCCGCGCACGCGCTCGTCGTAGCCGCGCGCGAAATCGCCGCTTCCCGGGCGCTCGATCTTGATGACGCGCGCACCGAGATCCGCGAGCTGGCGCGTGCAGAACGGCGCGGCGATCGCGTGCTCGAGCGAAATGACGGTGATTCCTTCGAGTGGGAGCATGTCAATCGGATTCTCTCGAGCAAGCCGGGGCTGTCATTGCGAGCGAAGCAATCTCGTAACAGATGCCCGGGAGGTTTCCCGACGCCCTTTGCCTGCTTCTCGAGATTGCTTCGTCGCGCTGCGCGCTCCTCGCAATGACAGGCTATGTTTGAGGTTCAGCCTCTTCAAACCAGGGGTTAACCCCCGCCTTGACTCCACGCTCGGCGCGAATCTCCGAGTCGAAACCCAAACTAGAGACCCGCTCACAGCAACCTTTCGTACAGGTCTTCCCAGTCGGGATTAGTGCTCGTTATCAGCGATAGCTTCTTGGCTCGCGACCCCGCTTTGATCTGCTTCTCGCGCCGGATCGCCTGCTCCACATCCCTGCAGGCCTCGTAGTACACGAGCTTCGACACGTTGTGAACCCCTCGACCAGCTTATGCTTGTGCTCGTAAACCCGGCGGATGAGATCATTGGTCACACCGGTGTACAGCACCGTGTTGCGCCCGTTCGTCAGAATATAGACGTAGTACTGCTTCTCCATCCCCTGCCGTATCCCCCGAGCGCCCGACACCCCCAGCTCCTGAAGACTACCGTCGTCCAGTTCGGGCAACGCTTTCCTTATGAACACACCGATCCTGTGACACCGACCCAAGAGACTTCGGTGATAACCCTGGCTGTCATTGCGAGCGAAGCGAAGCAATCTCGTAACACCGGCCGGAAGGCTTCCGGAAGCCTACTCTCCCCGGTTTCTCGGGATTGCTTCGTCGCGCTGCGCGTTTCCCGCAATGACAATCCGAGCCCGACTGCGCTCTTCGGGATAACAGCCCCAGCTTGCCGCCGGCGCTCGCAACGACCGCCTCACCCCACCCTTCGCCGAGACCAAGGAGGACCCGCCGGACGAGAGCAGCGCGGTGCCGCTAGAACGACCGCGGCAGGCCGAGGACGTGCTCGGCGACGTAGGACAGGATCAGGTTGGTCGATATCGGCGCCACCTGGTACAGCCTGGTCTCGCGGAACTTGCGCTCGATGTCGTACTCCCGCGCGAAACCGAACCCGCCGTGCGTCTGCAGGCACACGTTGGCCGCCTCCCAGGACGCCTTCGCCGCCAGGTACTTCGCCATGTTCGCCTCGGCCCCGCAGGGCGCGCCCGCGTCGTAGAGCGCACACGCCTTGAAGCGCATCAGGTTCGCCGCCTCGATCTCGATGTACGCTTCGGCGATCGGGAACTGCACGCCCTGGTTCTGCCCGATCGGGCGGTCGAAGACAACGCGCTCCCTGGCGTAGCGCACCGCCTTGTCGATGAACCAGTAGCCGTCGCCGATGCACTCGGCCGCGATCAGTACGCGTTCGGCGTTCAGCCCGTCGAGGATGTACTTGAAGCCTTGCCCCTCTTCGCCGATCAGGTTCTCGGCCGGAATCTCGAGGTTGTCGAAGAAGAGCTCGTTGGTCTCGTGGTTCACCATGTTCGCGATCGGCCGCACCGTGAGGCCGCGCCCGATCGCCTCGCGCAGATCGACGATGAATACGGAGAGCCCTTCGCTTCTCTTGCGCACCTGTGCAAGCGGCGTCGTGCGCGCGAGCAGGATCATGAAGTCCGAGTGCCGCACCCGCGAGATGAAGACTTTCTGCCCGTTCACGATGTAGCGATCGCCCTTGCGCACGGCCGTGGTCTTGAGCTTCGTGGTGTCCGTACCGGTCGTGGGCTCCGTGACACCCATCGCCTGCAGACGCCACTCGCCGGAGGCGATCTTCGGCAGGTACTTGCGCTTCTGCTCCTCGGAGCCGTGGCGCACGAGCGTGCCCATGTTGTACATCTGCCCGTGGCAGGCGCCGGCGTTCGCGCCGCTGCGGTTGATCTCCTCCATGATCACCGAGGCTTCGGCGAGCCCGAGCCCCGAGCCGCCGTATTCCTGCGGAATCAGCGCCGCGAGCCAGCCCGCGCGGGTGAGCGCGTCGACGAACTCCTCGGGATAAGCGCCCTCGGCATCGATCCTGCGGAAGTACTCCGGAGGGAACTGCGCGCAGAGTGCGCGCACGCCGTCACGGATGCTCCGGTAAGGGTCCGTCATCCGTTCCCCCTCAGGCGACCTCTGCCGTCGCCTCCATGGCGAGCCTCCCCTCGCTGTCGGTCGCCCAGAGCGCGACCGTGCGTCCGTCGGCCTCGGGCCTTCCGCACACGAAGAACGGCGCCGTATCGAAGAGCGGCCGCACCGCCCGGAACCGGAACCGTGCCACGGCGGCGGCCGGCAGATTCCGCCGCAGGAGATCGAGAAGCAGCGTTGCGATCAGGGGACCGTGCACGACGAGCCCCGGATAGCCCTCGACCCCGGTCGCGTACGGACGGTCGTAATGGATGCGGTGTCCGTTGAACGTGAGCGCGGAATACCGGAAGAGCAGCACCGGATCGGGACGGATCTCGCGCCGCCAGGCGTACTCGCCCGGAGGCGCTTTGGGCGCTGCGCTCGGCTCGCCCGGCCGCGGAGCGTCGCGATACACCAGATCCTGCTCTTCGGTGAGCGCGATGCCTTCGGCATCGCCGATCTCGTGGCGCACCTGCACGAAGACGAGCGGGCCGGTGCGCCCTTCCTTATAAGTAACGTCCGCGACGCGCGAAATCCGCGTCGCTTCCGCACCGATTCTGAGCGGCCGGTGAAACTCGAAGCGCCCGCCGGCCCACATGCGCCGGGCGAGCGGCACGGGCGGCAGGAACCCGCCGCGCCGCGGATGACCGTCCGGCCCGAGCTGCGACTGGCGCACGGCCGACAGGAAGTAGATCCAGTGCCAGAGCGGCGGAAGCGCTTCTCCCGGCTGCGGCGTGCGTTCGTCATCGAGCACCGCGGCAAGCGCGGCGGCTCGCATGGGCGAGATGACGTCCGGCTGCACCTCCGTCTTTCCGATCCAGGTCCGCAGATGCTCGATGTCGAGCGTCGTTGTCATCCTCCGACCTCGGCCTCTCCGACCGCCCTGAGAATCGCTTCGGCACGCATGACCACCGGACGGTCCACCATCCTGCCGTCGACGGCGACGACGGCGTGCGGCGCGCCGCGAACCGCCTGCAGCACGCGCCGCGCCCACGCCACCTCCTCCGCGCTCGGCGTGAAGCATTCGTTGACGATCGCCACCTGCTTCGGATGGATGCAGAGCTTGCCGCCGAAGCCGAAGCGCCGCGCCCGCAGCGCATCGGCACGCAGCGCCGCCGGATCGTCGAGCGCGGTCGTGACTCCATCGACGGGCGACGCAATGCCGGCGAGCCGCGAAGCGAGCACGAGCATCGAACGGAAGTAGTTCAGCTCCTCACCCTCGCCCCCGATGCCGAGATCGAGCTGCAGATCGAGCGCGCCGAAGAGCAGCCGCTCGACGCAGCCTGTTTGTGCAATCGCCTCGGCGTCGCGGATTCCTCGGGCGGTCTCGACGAGCGGCAGGATCGGCATTTCTCCGCCGACCGCCTCGGCGACGGCGCGCACGTCGTCGACGCTTTCGGTCTTCGGGAGCACGACACCGGCGACGCCCGGCCGGGTGCAGAACGCAAGATCCTCCCGAAACCACGGCGTCTTCGGCCCGTTGATGCGGATCAGCACCGGCGCGCCCGGATCGAGGACCTTGCCGACCGCCTCGCGTGCCGCCGCTTTCGCGTCCGGCGCGACCGCGTCCTCGAGATCGACGATAACGGCGTCGGCGCCCGAGGCGCGGGCCTTCGCGACGCGCTCCGGCCGATCGGCCGGCACGAACAGATAGGATCGCGCGGGAAAAGCGCCTGCAGCGGTCGGCATCGTTTCGACGGATTACTTACGGTTTCCCGGTTGTCATGCGCGGCCGAATCGACATTCGTTGTGAGCAAGCAGGCGCCGTCTCCGCCGTTCTACTCGGCCACGAACAGCGACGCATAGGCGCGCGCATCGAAATAGCTTTCGATCGCCGCGATGCGCCCTTTGCGCACCCGCATCCAGTGCGCCACGGGCGAAATCGCTCGCCGATCGAAGTGCGTGACGTACTCGACGACGGCGCACACCTCCTCCCCGTCCGCGACCGTGTGTCGGCGCCGCAACCCTTCGAGAATCGGTCCGACGCGCGAAATGTCGGCGATATACGCATCGGCATCGTCGAAGGACGCGATCGGACTGTACGACGAGAAGCCGTCGTCCGCGAGCCAGCGCCGGGCGTTCTCGAAGTCACGCGCCGCAATAGCGGCGAAGAACGCGTCCACAACGTCCCTGGGGGAAAGCTCGGCCACGACGCTCCTTCCGCCACGTGGGGTGGCGAATTATCGCCCGACGCCGACCGAACCACCAAGGGAGCCGCGCCGCGTGGATGCCGGATGCGACGCCGCGGGCATCGAGAGAATCAACGCACCGGGGTAAGCGCGTTCGCGCCGCAGAGCTCGCATACCGGCAGCTCGTCCGAGTCCTCGCCCATTGCCGTGCGCACGCCGCACTTTCCGCACTCGTACATGCCGGCAGGATAGCGCTTCGGAGGCGGGGGCTGGATGCGTCTGATCGTCGGCTGGTGGCCGCTCCACTCGCGGCTGCCGCAGTTCATGCACTCCGGGAGCTCGGTCGTCGGTTCGGTGAAGAGCGTGCTCTGGCGGCACTTCCTGCACTCGTAGCGCCCGCTCGGGTACTCGACGATCGTGCGCGCCGCCTCGGCTTCCGCCCTGGCCTCGGCGAGCGTGCGCATCAGCTCCTCGCTGAGCTGCCGGGCGCGCGCTTCCGCCGCTTTCATCGCACGCACCGCCTTCTTGATCTCGTTCGCCAGAATCTTGGCGCGCTCTTGCGCGGTCGGCATGACGCTCTCCCGAGCGGACAGAACACGTTCTCGCGCGCTCGTGCCGGCTCGCCTTCTTCCGGGCCGGACACGCGCCGTGGCTATACTTTACCCTGTTCCCACCGGCACACCAGGGATATGCGGCGGCGGCGCAAACGAAGATCGGCGGCGCGGCGAATCCTGCTCTACGGGATCGGGGGACTGGTCGCGCTACTGGTCCTGGCGCAGGTCGCGCTGCTCGTTCTCTTCGACGCCAACGCCTACAAGCACCACCTCGAACAGGCCGCCTCCGCCGCCCTCGACATGGAAGTCAAGCTCCGCGGCCGGATCAGCATCGAGCTGCTTCCCGCCCTTCATTTCGCGCTGCGCGGCGTCGAGGTGCGCAGCCGCGGCACCACGCTCGCGACCGTACCGCACGCCAGCATCGGGATCGATCTCTTGCCGCTGCTTCGCGGCGACGTGCGTCTCGGCACCATCCGCCTGACGCGGCCCCGCATGTACATCGAGCGCAATGCTGCCGGCACCTACAACTTCGAACGGCCGTCGCGCGGCAAGTCCGGGCGCATCCCCGGCTTCGACGTGGGCCAGATACGTCTCGCCGACCTCGCCGTCGCTTATGTCGACAAGAAGACGGACACGACCGTCGAGCTCGAGGGCTGCCGGGTCCGCACCGTGCGCCTGCGCTCGCCCGGCGGCCACGGCGCGGACATCGTGAAGAACCTCGTCGTCGATGCACGGCTCGCGTGCCGCGAAATCCGCCGCGGCCCCTATCGCATCGCCGATCTCGCGCTCACGCTCAGCGCCGCGAACGGCATATACGATCTCGCGCCGATCTCGATGCGCGTGCTGGGCGGTACGGGCACCGGTACCGTACGCATCGATGCTTCGCAGCCGACAAAGACGATCGACGTTCGCTACGCGCTCGCGCGGTTCCGCGTGGAAGAGCTCTTCCCCGCTTCGGCTTCCCGCTCCGCCGCCGGCGAGCTCGATCTCGACGCCGCGCTCTCCCTGCGCGGCCGCAAGGACACCGATTTCCTGCGCAGCGCCGACGGCCGGATCTCGCTTCGCGGCCGCGGTCTCGTGTTC
>DATCLR010000162.1:0-13403 GCA_036563785.1 Burkholderiales bacterium
CTCGGGATGCGTCGGCGCCTTCGCGCGGATCCACGCCGGCTTCTTCAGCGGTTCCTTGGGCTGGATCTTGATCGGGATGCGCGCCGTCTTCGCGGCGCCCTTGCCGTCCCGCACGGCATCGACTTCCGGCATGGCAGGGGAGTAATCATCAAGATTGGGCGACTTCAGTATACCCCAAGAGGCGCAGCACCTCCTGGAGCAGGCGTTCTCCGGCCTCGGCGCTCGTGATCTCCGGCCGCCATTCCGCGAGCTGCGCCATGCGCAGCCCGGGATAGCCGCAGGGCGCGATCGTGTGGAACGGCGCGAGATCCATGTGCGCGTTGAAGGCGAGGCCGTGGTAACTGCGGCCGGCGCGCACCCGCAGCCCGAGGGAGGCGATCTTGCGCTCGGCGACGTAGACGCCCGGCGCGCCGGGCCGGCGGCCGGCCTCGATGCCGAAGCCGGCGAGCAGATCGATCACGGCCTGCTCGAGCGTGTGCACCAGTGTGCGGGCATCGAGGCCGCGGCGCGCGAGGTCGAGAAGCGTGTAGATCACCGGCTGTCCCGGGCCGTGGTAGGTGATGTCGCCGCCCCGATCGGTGACGACGACGGGGATCGGTCCCCCCATCTCCGCGAGGCGATGCCGCGCGCGCACACCGAGCGTGTACACCGGCGGATGCTCGAGCAGCCAGATCTCGTCGGGCGACGCCGGCGTGCGCGCGGCGGTGTAGGCGCGCATGCGCTCGAGCGCCGCGGTGTAGTCCACGCACCCGAGGCGCCGCACGATCGCCCGCTCGCCCACGCCTACTCGACCCGTCCTTCGCGAAACGCCTGCTTGTAGTCCTGGTACAGCGCGAGCATGCGGGCGTGCCACGGTCCGGGACGGCCGTTGCCGACCGGACGGTCGTTCAGGCGTGTCACCGGCAGCACCTCGCGCATCGAGCTGGTGAGCCAGATTTCCTCGGCATCGTGGAGCGCGCTCTCCGGCAGCGGCGACTCGCGCGCCGGAATCCCGTGGGCGCGCGCGAGCTCGAGCACCAGGTCGCGGGTGATGCCCGGGAGGATGAACGGCCCGTTCGGCGGCGTGTGCAGCACGCCGTTGCGGACCACGAACACGTTGCTCGCGGCGCCTTCCGTGACGAGGCCGTCGCGGATCAGGATCGCTTCCGTCGCGCCGCGCTCGACCGCCTGCTGGCGCAGCATGACGTTCGCGAGCAGCGCCGTCGCCTTGATGTCGCAGCGCAGCCATCGGATGTCCGTCGCCGTCACGGCGGCGACGCCGCTCGCCATGACCTCGGCCGTCGGGTAGCTCGCGGGCTGGGCGTAGGCGAACACGGTCGGGTGCACGTCCGCGGGAAACGCATGGTCGCGCGGGGCCACGCCGCGCGTGATCTGCACGTAGATCGACTGGTCCTCGGCCGCCACCGCCTGCACCAGCCGCTCGAAGACCCGCTGCCAGCCGGCGGAGTCGAGCGGATTGCGCAGGCGGATCTCGGCGAGGCTGCGCTCGAGCCGGGCGAGATGGTGTGCCAGCCGGAAAAGCCGCCGGCCGTAGACCGGGATCACTTCGTACACGCCGTCGCCGAAGATGAAGCCCCGGTCGAAGGCGGAGATCGTGGCGCGTTCGGGCGGCACGAACTCGCCGTTCAGGTAAACGAGCGGGAAAGTGTGCATGATTGCGTCTGGAAGCGGCCGCGTTCCGCCGCGGACCCGATCGCGCGCCGCACGCTCGGACATCCCCGGCAACGAGAGTTTACTGCATTCGGAGCCGCCAGTTGTCGATCGCCTGCTGCACGGCGCCGCCGACGGCGACGTCCTCGAGCGCGACCAGCGGGTACTCTCCGAAGACCTCGCCGTCGAGAGCGAGCCGCAGCGAGCCGAGCGGCTGCCCGAGGCGCACCGGTGCGCGCGGCGTATCGGTCACCGCAACGAGCTTCTCGAGGCTCGCGTGGCGCCCGCGCGGCAGCGTGACGTACAGGTCCTGCGCGACGCCGACCGGCACGGTCACCGCTTCTCCGAGCCACACCCGCGCTTCGGCCGCGGGCGCGTATGCCCGGTACACGAGCTGCGTCTCGAAATTACGGAAACCGTAGTCGAGGAGCGCGTTCGCGGCGTTGATCCGGGCGCGGCGCCCGGGCGCGCCGAGCACCGTCGCGATCAGGCGCATCGGCTCGCGCTCGGCGGAGGCGATGAGGCACCAGCCGGCGTTGCGCGTGTATCCCGTCTTCATGCCGTCGGCCGCGCCCGTGTAGAGCAGCGGATTGCTGTTGCGCACGACGTGGTCGTTGAAGTCGAACTCGCGCAGCGAGAACCAGCCGTAGTAATCGGGGAAGTCGCGGATCAGCGCGAGCGCGATGCGGGTGAGGTCGCGGGCGCTCGACAGATGTCCGGGACGGTCGAGCCCGGTGCTGTTGACGAAGTGCGTGTCGGCGAGTCCCCAGGTGCGCGCCCGCCGGTTCATCGCGTCGACGAAGCGCGCCTCGCTGCCGGCGATGTGCTCGGCGAGCGCGACGGTGGCGTTGTTCGCCGAGCGCAGCAGCATGCTCTTGATCAGGTCTTCGACGGTGACTTCGTCGCCGACGTGCAGCGGTACGCGCGAGCCCCGCGTGCGCGCCGCCTCGGGGCTCACGCGCACCCGCTCCTCGAGCGCGAGGCTGCCCGCCCGCAGCCGCTCGAACACGAGATACGCCGTCATGAGCTTCGTGAGGCTCGCCGGCGGCAGGCGACGGCGCGCGCCGTGCTCGGCGAGCACCGCGCCGCTCGCGGCGTCGACGAGCATCCAGGCCTGGGCGGGTATGCGGGACGGTTTCTCGACCGCGGCCGCCGGGCCGGCGAGGAGCAGCAGCAGGAGTCCGATCCGGAGAACGGCTTTCGGCATCGGGGCGGAGCGGTCAGAGGGCGGGGCGCGAAAACACGTTCAGTCGACGACGAGCAGCGCATCGGGCACGCCGTGCCGCGCCGCTTCCGCGACGAGCTCGTCGGCGCGCGCGACGGTCTCGACCGGACCGATGCGTACGCGATAGAGCGGCGAGGCGCCGCCGGTTTGCTGGATGTACAGCGGGCCCAGGCCGGCGCGCTCGAGGCGCTCTTTGAGCCGCAGCGCGTTGTCGTATCGGGTGAAGGCACCCACTTGTATCGACAGGCGCGGGGGCGCATCCGCCGCGTGCGCGGCGCGCACGAGCGTCGGCGCGGGCGGCGCCTCCGGATCGATGGCCTCGACTTCGACCAGCGCCGTGCCCGTGCCGAGCATGCCCAGACGCGCGGCGGCGGTGTACGAGAGATCGATCAGCCGGTTGTGCATGAACGGGCCGCGGTCGTTGACGCGCACCACGACGCTGCGGCCGTTCTCGAGGTTGCGCACGCGCACGTACGAGGGCAGAGGGAGCGTGCGGTGCGCCGCCGTCATGGCGTACATGTCGTAGATCTCGCCGCTCGAGGTGCGGCGGCCGTGAAACTTGCGGCCGTACCAGGAGGCGACGCCGCGTTCGCGGTAGCCGCGCGCATCGGCGAGCGGCGTGTAGGTCACGCCGAAGACGGTGTACGGCTTGTTGCCGCTTCGGGCCAGCGGCTCCACGCGCGGCACGGCGTCCGGCACCGCGTGCACGTCTATCGGCGGCCGGTCGTGGGGACCGTCGTCCTGGTAGTAGCCGCCGCGCGGCGTCGTGCTGCAACCGCCGAGGCCGAACGCGCCCGCCGCCAGGAGGCCCCAGGCGAGCGAAGAAAAGAACCGCCGGCTACGGGGCATCACGGATCCGCCTCGTACCGGCGAATCAATCGCGCCAGCTCGTACACGGCCATGGCGTAGTTCTGGCTGCGATTGTAGCGGGTGATCACGTAGAAGTTGTTGTAGCCGAGGTGGTACAGCGTCTCCGACTCGCCCTCGAGCGCGATGAGCGCGGCGATGCGCTCGCCGGCCGCGGGCTCCGGCGGCTGCGGCGGCGCGACGCCTTCGTCCATCCACTCGCGCAGCGTGCGCACCGTCTTGAAGCCCGTCGGTGCGGCGGGGGTGGCCGCGACCCGCACGCGCTCGATCACGGGCTGCCCCGCCGCCCAGCCGTGGCGCCGCAGGAAATGGGCGACGCTGCCGATCGCGTCGGCGCGGCTGGCGAAGAGATCGCGCCGGCCGTCGCGATCGAAATCGACTGCGTACTCGCGGTAGCTGCTCGGGATGAACTGCGGGATCCCGAGCGCGCCGGCGTAGGAGCCTTTGACCGCGAGCGGATCGAGCCCGAGCTCGCGGGAGAGCAGCAGGAACTCCTCGAGCTCGCGGCGGAAGAACTCCGCGCGCCGCGGATAGTCGAGCATGAGCGTCGTCAGCGCCTCGAGCACCTTGTGGCTGCCGGTATGGGCGCCGTAGCGGGTCTCGACGCCGAGAATGGCGACGATGAACTCGGGCGGCACGCCGTAGAGCCGCTCGGCGCGCGCCAGGGTTTCGCTGTTCTCGCGCCAGAAGCGCACGCCGAGGCGGGCGCGCTCCTCGGTCACGAACCCGCGGCGGTATTCGTGCCACGGAAGCGCCTCGCGCGGCCGTTCCATCGCGGCGACGATCTGCGGCCGCCGCTCGACCGCAGCGAACAGGCGCTCGAGCTCGGCGCGTGCGAAGCCGTGGCGCGCCGCCATGTCGTCGATAAAGCGTGCGAGGGCCGGATGGTCCTGCGGCGAGATCGCGCGCACGGGCGCGGCGCAGAGGCAGAGAAGGAGCGCCGCCGCCCAGGCGTATGCGTACGGACGCCGTGCGAGCGGCCGCCGGGCCGCATCCGGCGGGCGGGGCGTACGCACGTACGTCGGCGGTGTCCCGCTCATCTAGAACTCGACGATCTTGCGGTGCGTCTGGATGCTCATGAGTATGCCGAAGCCGGCGAGCAGCGTCAGGATCGAGCTCCCGCCGTAGCTCATCATCGGCAGCGGCACGCCGACGACCGGCAGGATGCCGATGACCATGCCGATATTGACGAAGAACTGCAGGAAGAAGCTGAGCGCGATCGAGCCGGCGAGCAGGCGGCTGAACGTGTCCTGCGCGTAGAACGCGATCAGCATGGCGCGCGCCGTGATGAAGCCGTAGAGCGCTACCGCGAGCAGCACGCCGATCAGCCCGAATTCCTCGCCGAACACCGCGAAAATGAAATCGGTGGAGGACTCGGGCAGGTACTCGAGGTGCGCCTGGGTGCTGTTGAGCCACCCCTTGCCGTAGATCCCGCCCGAGCCGAGCGCGATGATGGACTGGATCGTGTGATAGCCGGAGCCGAGCGGGTCGGCAGTAGGATCGAGCAGCGTCAGAATGCGGTTGCGCTGATAGTCGTGCAGGTAGTGCCACAGCACCGGCGCCGCGGCGATCGCGGCGAGCAGTGCGATGCCCATGAACCGGGTCGACAGCCCCGCAAGGAACAGCACGAACATCCCGGAAGCGGCGACGAGGAGCGCCGTGCCGAGATCCGGCTGTTCGGCGATGAGCGCCGCCGGCAGCAGCACCAGGCCGAGCGCACCCGCGACGCGCAGCGGCGAGGGCGGCAGCCCGCCGCGCGCGAGATACCACGCGAGCATGAGCGGCGAGCCGATCTTCATGAGCTCCGACGGCTGGAAGCGCAGCGGCCCGAACCCGAGCCAGCGCTGCGCACCCTTGCTGATGACGCCCAGGCCGAGCACGGCGAGCAGCAGCAGCACGCCGATCCCGAATACCCAGGGCGCGCTGCGTTCGAGCAGCTCCGGGCGCACCTGGGCGACGCCGATCAGCACGGCGAAGCCGAGCGCGAGGCGCACGAAATGGGCGAAAGTCACGGCCTCGTTCTTCGCGCTCGCGCTGTAGAGGATCGCGAGGCTCAGCGCCGCGAGCAGCAGGAGCGCGTAGAAGAGCGGTTTGTCCAGGTGCAGGCGCGGAGCCACGGTCATTCTCCGGTCACGGGCGCGCCTGCGCGGGCAGCGAGCGGCGGGCGGGCCGGGGCCGGGCCGCCGAGGAGCACTTCGTCCATGACGCGGCGCGCGATCGGCGCGGCCGCGGCCGAGCCGCTGCCGCCGTTCTCCACCACGACCGCGACCGCGATCTGCGGCGACTCGACCGGCGCGAACGCGATGAAGAGCGCGTGATCGCGAAAGCGCTCGGGCGTGTTCTTCTCGTCGTAGCGCGCGCCCTGCGCGATGGCCTTCACCTGCGCCGTGCCGGTCTTGCCGGCGATGTGGTAGGGCGCGTTGCGGCCGATCGCGCGCGCCGTGCCGCGTTCGCCGTGCACGACGGCCATCATGTCGGCGAAGAGCGCGTCCCAGTTGCGCTCGTTGCGCACGGGGACGCGCCCCGCGACGCGCGGCGCGAGCTCCACGCGCTCCTTCGTGATCGGGTCCTCATGGGCGCGCACGAGCATCGGCTTCGCGCGCACGCCGCGGTTCGCGATGGTGGCGGTCGCGACGGCGAGCTGCAGCGGCGTCACCAGGATCGGGCCCTGCCCGATGCCGGCCACGACCGTATCGCCGGGATACCAGGGCTGGCCGCGCTTGCGCTTCCAGGCGGGGGAGGGAAGCAGGCCCGACTTCTCCTCGGGCAGGTCGATTCCGGTCTCCTGGCCGAACCCGAAGGGCGCGAGGAATTCCGCCATGTGATCCGGCCCGAGCGCGAGCGCGAGCCGGTAGAAGTAGACGTCGCACGACTGCACGATCGCCTCGTGCCGGTTGACCGGGCCGTGGCCTTCGCGCTTCCAGTCGCGGAACTGGTGCGAGCTGCCCGGCAGACTGAAGGTGCCTGTGCAGTAGACGTTCCGGTTCATGTCGATCGCGCTGCCCGCTTCGAGATCGGCGAGCCCGTAGAACACCTTGATGGTCGAGCCGGGCGCGTACTGGCCGTGCAGGGCGCGGTTGATGAGCGGCTTGTCCGGGTCGTCGAGCAGCGCGCGGTAAGACGCCGGATCGATGCCGTTGACGAAGGCATTGCCGTCGAAGGTCGGCGTGCTCGCGAACGCGAGCACCGCGCCGGTCGCCGGCTCGATCGCGACCAGGGCGCCGCGGCGGCCGGCGAGGGCCTGCTCGGCCACCGCCTGCACTCTGGCGTCGATGTTGAGATAGAGATTGCGTCCGGCGACCGGCGCCACGCGCTCGAGCGTGCGCAGCGACCGTCCGTGCGCGTTCGTTTCCACGCGCTCGACGCCGACGCGCCCGACGAGCAGTCCCTCGTACGCGTACTCGAGGCCGAGCTTGCCGATGTGCTGCAGCCCGCGATACGCGGCCCTGTCGATGCGCTCGAGGTCCTGCTCGCTGATGCGGCCGACGTAGCCGAGCGCGTGCACCGCGAGCCCGCCGAGCGGGTAGTGGCGCTGCAGGCGGGCGCGCAGCTCGACGCCCTGCAGCAGCGGCAGGCGCACGGCGATGCGCGCCGCCTCGTCCTCGTTCAGATGCGAGCGCAGCGGGATGCTCTCGAAGCGCGGGCGCTCGCGCACGAGCTTCTTGAAGCTCTTCTCGTCCCCTTCGGTGATGCGGACGAGCTTGCGCAGCTCGGCGATGAGCGCGTCCATGTTCTTCACCTGCTCGGGCACGATCTCGAGCGTGTAGACCGGGAAGTTCTGGGCGAGCACCACGCCGTTGCGGTCGAAGATGAGGCCGCGCGCGGGCGGAACGGGAATCGGTTTGACGCGGTTCGCCTGCGAAAGCGTCGCGTAGTGCCGGTGCTCGATCACCTGGAGCCACACGATGCGCACGAGCAGCACCAGCACCAGCAGCGCGACGCCGATCCCCGCCCACCCGAGCCGGGTGTTGAAGATGCGGGTCTCCCGCAGGTAGTCCTTGAGCGGAATGTTCAGCATCGCGCCCGGGGGATACGAACGAGAACGCCGCGGCCGGCGGGCATGCGCCGCCGTCCGCCCGGGCGGTCTAAGGCCTTGGCTGCATCCATCACCGAAATCCGCCGCTAAGCGGCTTCACTTATTGTTCGGCGCCGGGGGCGATCCGCCGCGGCGCCTCCACCGACGGAAACTCTAGCTCACTTGCCAGCGCCGGCGGGCATCGCGCAGTATCACGAAGAGCCACGGCCAGAGCAGCATCCCGACGATACTCGGCAGCCAGTAGGCGACCGTCGCCGGCGGGTGGCCGGTCGCGCCGCGCACCCAGACGACGAGCAGCTGATTGATCACGAGCAGCACGAGGACGCTCACCGCCTGCTGCCACCGCGGGAACATGCGCAGCTGGGGGTGCAGCCGGACGGTGAGGTAGGCGACGACGGCCTTGGCGAGCGCGTGCTGGCCGAGGAGCGATCCGTAGAGCACGTCGAGCACCAGACCGAGGGTCCAGCCGACGCCCACCGAGACCCGGTTCGGCAGCGCCATACACCAGTAGATCAGGGTGAGCGCCACCCAGTCGGGCATGAACGGCTCGGCCCACCGCGGCACCGGCAGGACGTTCAGAACCGCGGCGATCGCGAAGCTCGCGACCAGGATCAGCCGCCCGCGCGCTTCGGTGCCCATGCTCACGGCGTCGACTCCTTCGGCCCGCCTTCCGGCCAGATGAGCAGCACCTGCTTGCCGTGGTTGAGCTGCGCCGCGGGGCGGGCGCGCACGATCAGGAAGCCCTCGCTCGGGTTGTCCTCGACGCTCGTCACCACCGCGACCGGGTAGCCCGCCGGATAGACGCCGCCCATGCCCGAGGTCACGAGCAGATCGCCTTCCTTGATGTCGGCGATCCCGCTCAGGTACGGCACGTTGAGCGTGTCCTGCTCGCCCGAGCCGAACACCATGGCGCGCAGCCCGCTGCGGTTGTCGATGACCGGAATGGCGTGGCTCGGGTCGGTGATGAGCGTCACCGTGCTCACGTGCGGCGCCACGTGCGTTACCTGCCCGACGACGCCGTAGGCGTCGATCACGGGCTGTCCCACGTAGACGCCGTCGCGGGAGCCGCGGCGTATCAGCAGCCGGCGGGAGAAGGGCTCGAGGCTCACGCCCGCGAGCTCCGCGACGACCGCGCGCACGGCGACCCGCGCGCCGGCGCCGAGCATCGCCCGCAGCCGCTCGTTCTCCGCTTCGAGCGCTTCGAACTGCTGCAGCCGCGCGAGGAGCTGCTGGCGCTCGGCCTTGAGGCGCTCGTTCTCCGCCTGCACCGCCTCGTCGGTCGTGAGCACGTCGATCAGGACGTTGTAGACCCCGACCGGCACGGAGGCGACGAGCTGCACGGGATAGAGGATCACCATCAGGGCGGCGCGCACGCGCTCGAGCTGCTGCGTGCGGTGGTCGAGCATCATGAGGGCGGCGGAGAGCAGCGCCAGCAGCACCAGGCGCGTGAGGGGCGTGGGCCCGCGCAGGGGCTTGCCGAATACCGTCAGCATGGGTCAGCGAGCGACCCGCCGGCGAGGCCGGCATGAGGTGCACCGGAACGGCGGGTCGGAGGGATCAAGCGGGTTATTCGTGCACGAACACGTCGCTCAGCTTTTCGGACTCCATGAGAGCCCGGCCGCAGCCCCGCACCACGCAGGTGAGCGGGTCTTCGGTGATGATGATGGGCAGCCCCGTCTTCTCCTGGAGCATGCGGTCCATGTCGCGCAGGAGCGCGCCGCCGCCCGTGACCACCAGACCCTTCTCCGCGATGTCCGCACCGAGCTCGGGCGGGGTCTGCTCGAGCGCGATCTTGATCGCGCTCACGATCCCCGAGAGGCATTCGGAAAGGGCGCTGTATACTTCCATGCTGTTGATCACCTGCCCGCGCGGCACGCCGTCGGCGATGTGGCGGCCCTTCACTTCCATTTCCCGCACCTCGCTCTTGTCCCACGCGGTGCCGATTTCCTTCTTGATGTTCTCGGCGGTGGCGTCGCCGATGAGCAGCCCGTACTTGCGCCGGACGTAGTTGATGATCGCCTCGTCCATCTTGTCGCCGGCGATGCGCAGGCTGTGCGAGTAGACGATGCCGCCGAGCGAGATCACGCCCACCTCGCTGGTCCCCCCGCCGATGTCGAGGACCATGGAGCCGGTCGGTTCCATGATGGGGAGGTCGGCGCCGATGGCCGCCGCCATGGGCTCTTCTATAAGGTATACCTCCCGTGCCCCGGCCCCGATGGCGGACTCCCGGATCGCGCGCCGTTCGACCTGGGTCGAGCCGCAGGGCACGCAGATGATGATGCGCGGGCTCGGCTGGAACAGCCGGTTCTCGTGCACCTTGCGGATGAAGAACTTGAGCATCTCGCCGGTGACCGTGAAGTCGGCGATGACGCCGTCCTTCATCGGGCGGATCGCCTGGATCGAACCCGGGGTGCGGCCGAGCATCTTCTTCGCTTCGTGACCGACGGCGAGGATCGAGCGGCTGTTGCGCGACCCGTGCTCCTGGCGGATGGCCACCACCGAGGGTTCGTTCAGGACAATGCCCTTGTCGCGTACGAAAATGAGCGTGTTGGCGGTCCCCAGGTCGATCGCCAGATCGCTGGAGAAGAATCCGCGGAGTCCTTTGAACATGAGAGTGGGTACCGAGTAGTGGGTTACGGACCTTAACGTGAGGAAAAGCGTCTAAATCTATCAACCGCCAATAGTGGGTTCAACCGAAGGGTGGGATATGGTAAGTTCCGGCGGCTTCGCGCCCACCCGCGCTCCCCGAATCCAACCGCCATGTCACTCGACACGAATCAGGTCCGCAAAATAGCACATCTCGCGCGCCTGCGAATCAGCAGCGAAGAGGCCGAACAGTACGCCGAGGAGCTCTCTCGGATACTCGGATTGATCGAGCAGATGAACGCCGTCGATACCGGGGACGTCGAGCCGATGGCGCACCCCTTCGACGTGCCGCTGCGGATGCGCGAGGACGAGGTGACCGAGGTCGACCAGCGCGAGAAGTTCCAGGCGATCGCGCCGGCCGTCGAGGCCGGCCTCTATCTGGTACCGAAGGTGATCGAGTAGTGGTCATGATCGAGCTTACCGTAGCCGAGCTCGCCCGGGCGCTGGCCGAGCGGAAGATCTCGAGCGTCGAGCTGACGAAGGCCTTTCTCGAGCGCATCGAACGCTACCGCGACCTGAATGCCTTCATCACCGTCGATCCCGAGCGCTCGCTCGCCCAGGCGCGCGCCGCGGACGAGCGTCTGGCGAAGGGCGAGGGCCAGCCGCTCACCGGCATCCCCGTCGCGCAGAAGGACATCTTCTGCGCCGACGGCTGGCTCACGACGTGCGGATCCCGGATGCTCGCGAACTTCGTTGCGCCCTACGACGCGACCGTCATCGCCCGCTTCAACGCGGCCGGCGCCGTGATCCTCGGCAAGACCAACATGGACGAGTTCGCGATGGGTTCGTCGAACGAGACCTCGTACTTCGGCCCGGTGAAGAATCCCTGGGACCTCGAGCGCGTGCCGGGCGGGAGCTCCGGCGGCTCGGCGGCGGCCGTGGCGGCGCGGCTCGCGCCGGCCGCGACCGGCACCGACACCGGCGGCTCGATCCGCCAGCCGGCCGCGCTCACGAACCTCACGGGGCTCAAGCCGAGCTACGGGCGCGTGTCGCGCTACGGCATGATCGCGTTCGCCTCCTCGCTCGACCAGGGCGGCCCGATGACGCGCACGGCGGAAGACGCGGCGCTGCTCCTCAACGTCATGGCCGGCTTCGACCCGCGCGATTCGACCTCGCTCGATCGGCCGGTGCCCGACTACACCGCGACGCTGAACGACGACATCCGCGGGCTGCGCATCGGCCTGCCGCGCGAGTACTTCGGCGAGGGCCTCAACACCGAGGTCGCGCGCGCGATCGAGGCGGCGATCGCCGAGCTGCGCAAGCTCGGCGCCGAGACGGTCGAGGTGGAGCTGCCCAACTCGAAGCTCGCGGTGCCGTGCTACTACGTGCTCGCGCCGGCGGAGGCCTCGAGCAATCTCTCGCGCTACGACGGCGTGCGCTACGGCTACCGCGCCCAGGAGTACGAGGACCTGGTCGACATGTACTGCCGCACGCGCGCGGAGGGCTTCGGCGCGGAGGTGAAGCGGCGCATCATGATCGGCACCTACGCGCTCTCGGCCGGCTACTACGACGCCTACTACCTGAAGGCGCAGAAGCTGCGGCGGCTGATCGCCGACGACTTCGCCCGCGCGTTCGAGCGCTGCGACGTCATCCTCGGGCCGACGAGCCCGACGACCGCGTTCAAGCTCGGCGCGAAGACCGACGACCCGGTCGAGATGTACCTGTCCGACATCTATACGATCTCCGTGAACCTCGCCGGCCTGCCGGGAATGTCCGTTCCGGCGGGCTTCGACGCGCAGGGACTGCCGATCGGGATGCAGCTCATCGGCAGATACTTCGACGAGGCGCGGCTGCTCAACGTCGCGCATCGCTACCAGCAGGTCACCGACTGGCACCGGCGGGCGCCGCGGGGTTTCGAGTGAACGCGTATGGAATGGGAACCTGTTATCGGGCTTGAGGTCCACGCGCAGCTGCTCACCAGGAGCAAGGCGTTCTCGGGCGCGTCCACGAAATACGGCGCCGCGCCGAACACGCAGGCCTGCGCCGTCGATATCGCGCTGCCGGGCGTGCTGCCCGTGTTCAACCGCGAGGCGGCGCGCATGGCGGTGAAGTTCGGCCTCGCCATCGACGCGCGCATCAACCGGCGCTCGGTGTTCGCGCGCAAGAACTACTTCTATCCCGATCTCCCGAAGGGCTACCAGATCAGCCAGTACGAGCTGCCGGTGGTCTCGCACGGGCGCATCACGATCGAGGTCGACGGCGTCGAGAAGGTGATCGGCATCACGCGCGCGCATCTCGAGGAAGACGCCGGCAAGTCGCTGCACGAGGACTTCCGCGGCATGTCGGGCATCGATCTCAACCGCGCGGGCACGCCGCTGCTCGAGATCGTGTCCGAGCCGGACATGCGCTCGGCGAAGGAGGCGGTCGCCTACCTGAAGAAGCTGCATCAGCTCGTCGTGTACCTCGGCATCTGCGACGGCAACATGCAGGAAGGATCGTTCCGCTGCGACGCCAACGTGTCGGTGCGGCGCAAGGGCGACACTCGCTTCGGCACGCGCACGGAGATCAAGAACGTGAACTCGTTCCGCTTCGTCGAGAAGGCGATCGAGTACGAGATCGAGCGCCAGATCGAGCTGCTCGAATCGGGCGGCACGGTGGTGCAGGAGACGCGCCTCTACGACGCCGACCGGAACGAGACCCGCTCCATGCGCGGCAAGGAAGAGGCGATGGACTACCGCTACTTCCCGGATCCGGACCTGCCGCCGCTGGTCGTCGACGAGGCGCTGATCGCGTCGGTCCGCGCGCAGATGCCGGAGCTGCCGGCGGCGCGGCGCGAGCGCTTCGAGCGCGAGCTGGCGCTGCCGGCCTACGATGCCGAGATGCTGACCGCCAGCCGCGAGACCGCCGACTGGTTCGAGGCGGTGCTCGCGGCGCTGCCCGATCCCGCGCGGTTCGCGAAGACGGCGGCGAACTGGGTGATCGTCGACCTGGCCGCGCAGCTGAACCGCGAGGGGCTGACGATCGCCGACAGCCCGGTGA
>DATCLR010000161.1:0-7438 GCA_036563785.1 Burkholderiales bacterium
GTGCGAAAAGCGTGCGCCCATCTGGACGGGCTTCTCACGGTCGCAGCTGGCTGCTCGGCGGGACGGATCCACCGTGGCGGATGCCTATCTCGCCGGCGTCGGGCGCTGGGTGGAGCACCTGCGGGTGCTCGACGTCGAGCGCGAGTACCCGAACCTGGCGAAGCACCTGCGCAGGCTCGCGGAGGATCCCGCCGTGCGCTTCGCCCGGTCATCGAGAGCGGCGACAACCCGCCGGCGAGCGCGGGTTTCCGCGGGCACCTGACCCTGGACGAGCTTCGTCCGCGCCTCGCCGCGTAGCGCCGCGCGACGCCTGCGGGCGCCGGCGACGACGACCGCTGTCCTCCCTTCAAGAGCCGCCGAACGGGCTCCCGTTCGGCGGCTCTTGCCTCTCGTGACCGCCGGCGGTGCGTGCGCCGGTCTGTCGCCCGATCGCGCAAACGCCGGTTCCGATCCGGCGAACTGCAGTTAATTCGATTTGTCGAATATTTCGATGTGTCGTAATATTTTGCCGAAGCACGGAGTCAGCCCATGTCGTTGATCCTCGTCGCGCTCGCCGCCGCGCTCGCGCTCGCGTCGTTGGGCGGCGCCCTTTACGAATATTCGGTCGTCGATCCGTTCTGGCCGCGGAAGCCGGAGCTCATTCAACCGCGGCGCGGCGGCATCTCGCGCAAGCGCTTCTGGATCCCGGCGCACACCGCCTTCGAGCTGTTCCTCGTCGCCGCGCTCGTCGCGGCCTGGAGTGAGCCGTCCGTGCGCGCGCCCCTGCTCGTCGGTCTCGCGAGCCACGCGGCGATGCGCCTCTGGTCGGCCTTCGATTTCATCCCGAAGGCGCTCGCGTTCGAGGGCGCGGATCCCGCGCGCTTCGACGCCGACGCGGCCCGGCGGTGGACGCGGCGCAGCCTCGGGCGGTTGCCGCTCGACCTCGTGACCGGCGGGGCTATGCTGGTCGCGCTCGTCGCCGCCGCCCGCCTCTAGATTCGGCGCGACATGAAGAAGAAATCGCGCGACGAGCTCCTCGCCGAAGTCGCACGGGCGGGACGCGAGCACAGCGACGCGACGGTCCTGTTCCACGCTGGAATCGCAGGCCGCTTCGACCTCAACCCGACCGATTACAAGGCGCTCGGCCTTCTCCAGCGGCTCGGCCCCCTGAGCGCCGGCGAGATCGCCCGGTACTCGGGACTCGCGACCGCCTCGGTCACGAGCCTGATCGATCGCCTGGAACGAAAAGGGTTCGTGCGGCGCCGGACGGACCCGAAGGACCGCCGGCGCGTCGTGGTGGAAGCGCTGCCCGAGCGCCTGGCCGAGCTCGCGGGCATGTACTCCTCGACGCGGCGCTCGCTCGCGCGGCTGCTCGAGCGCTACAGCGAGCAGGAGCTCGCGGTGATCGCCGACTTCCTCGGCCGCAACGCCGAGCGGTTGCGCGCGGAGCTGCGCAAGCTCGATTCGGAGCGCGCCTGACCGCTCCCTTCGCTTCGCCGACGTGCCACACCCGGTTGCCCGTACGGCCGCAGGCACGAACGGGCGCGTCGAAACGGACGCCGCGAGCCGGGCGAACGTCGTGACGCGTCGTGCGGGACGACGGCTCACCGGCGACCTCCGCCGGGTCATCCGCGGGGGTTCCCGGGAATGTGCTAGTCCCGGACCGCACGCGAAACCGAGCGGCAGCGGGCGCCGCGCTCGATACGGTACGCCTCGCGCTCGAAGTGATTCTCCCAGTACGGGTCGCGCCCGCGCAGGAGCGCGAGCAGGCTCGAGCCGACGTAGAGCGGAAAGAAGAGCGCGCCCCAGCGCTCGTACTGACGCACGTGCACGCGTTCGTGGCACCGGCACTCTTCGAGCGCGGCCGCGTCGACCGCCAGCACCACGTGCCCCAGAGTGAGGGCGCTGAAGCGCAGCGGCGGCGGCAGCCGCGAAACGGCGCGCCCGAACCCGCCGCCCGCGACCTCGAGCACGCCCCTGCATACCCCGGCGCGCGCCCCCGTGAGCAGCGCGAAGCCGGCAACGCCGAGTCCGACGAGGGTGGCGGGCGACGCCCAGACGTACCGGAGAAAAGCGCGCATGCCGCTCATACCGGGCCATTGTGCGCACGGCGGATGGGCGGCCCGTATGCGTGCAAGTCCTGATACATTGCGCCGGCGCCCGCGTCCCCGGCCGGGGCGCCGCATCCCGTCCTCATGAATGCCGTTACGCGCCGACTCAAGCAGGTTCACGACGCGCTCGAGCACGTCTTCGGCGTGATCACGCCCGCGTTCGGCGCGCTCACACTGCTCGACTTCCTCGGTCTGCTCGAGTGGACGTGGCTGTTCTTCTTCTGGCTCGCCTGCGGACATTGGGCCGCCTACGGTCTCGACGCGTACCCGCGCCTCCCGCACCGCCCCTTCGTCCGGGGGCTGTTCGCGTTCGGGTTCGGGGTGCTGTGGCCCCTATGGCTCGCGACCCATAGCCGCCGGCGGCGCCGCGCCTACTGATCCGGCGCCCGGATTCACCGGCGCGCCTGCTGCGGCGCAATCGCCTGAATCACCGCTTCGAGGTCCGAGAGCGCCGTGTCGAGCGCCGCTCCCACTTCTCTGCCGTTCTCGGTCGCGTTCTGCGCGACCTCCGACTGGCCGACCGCCGCGACGCCGTTCGGCGAGAGGTCGTTGCCCACCACCTTCTGGATGTCCTGGAGATTCCGCACGAACGGCCCGAACGACTGACGTGCGGCGAGCAGCGAGTCCTCGATGTTGTCGAGGCGCCTGCTCACGTCCCGCTGCCGCTGCTCGGTGATCTGACGCAGTTCCGGATCCGTGACCTGCTGCTGCGATCGGCGCCAGGAATCGAGCCAGTTGCCGCTCAGCCGGTCGACGTCGCGCGCCCCCTGCTCCAGACGGGAGGCGTACCGGGCCATGGCATTGACGTTGGTGGAATAGACGTCGTACGCCTGCTGCACGTCGTCCGGAGAGGCGTGCATCAGGGCAATCAGCGCCCCGAGCGTGGTTTCGAGCTGACCGCGCGCCGAGGCGACCGTGTCGCGCAGCTCGACCAGCGAGCTCGCGGTTGCTTCCTGTCGCTGCGGCGCGGTCGTCGAGCAACTCACGGCAAGCGCCCCCATCAGGGCCGCAGCGACGTGCAGGTATCTACGCATGACACACTCCTTGTGCAGCTTTGCGTGCTCCGGGATGCCTGATTAGGACACCGGATCGCCGGCTGCGGTTGCGGGCGCCGGGTGGCCCTACCGTGCTTTCCGGGTCCGCCCGGGGCCCGAAAGCACCCGAAGGCTGCGGAGTCACCGCAAACCCCTAGCTTCGCTGCGCCGTTTGTTCGATCAGCACGCCGCTGACCGGCGAGAAAGCGGCAGGCGATGCCGAAGGGAGCCGCGCGGCCACATTCGCGGTCGGTGACGCCGGCGACCGCGAGCAGACCACGCGCTCGTTCCGTCCGAAAGACACAAGCGGCGCGGGGCGCGTGGGCGCCCCGCGGATCGATCGACGTCACCGATCACGGGCAGCGCGCACGCTGCGGATTCATCCCGCGAGCGCCGACTCGGGCATCTCGGAGAGGCGCGGATAATCCGTATATCCCCGCTCGTCCCCGCCGTAGAACGTGGCCGGGTCCGGCTCGTTCATCGGCGCGCCGGTGCGGTACCGCTCGACGAAATCGGGGTTCGCGAGTGCGAGACGCCCGATCGTGACGACATCCGCGAGGCCCGATTCGATGTCGGCGCCGAGCCTGTCGAGCGGTTGACCGGGCCGGTTCACCAGCAGCGCATTCGGCCACAGGCGGCGGATATCCTGCACGAGCGCCTCGTTGCCGTGATGCACGATGTGCACGTACGCGAGATCGAGCTTTGCGAGCTCGCCGACGAGATAACGATAGAGCGCCTCGTACTCCCTGCCCTCGTCGATCGCGTTGAACGTCGAGCCCGGCGACAGGCGGATCCCGGTGCGATCCGCGCCGATCGCCGACGCGACGGCTTCGGCCGTCTCGATCGCGAAGCGCGCGCGATTCTCGATCGATCCGCCGTACGCGTCGTCGCGCAGATTCGCGTTAACGGACAGGAACTGCTGCACGAGATAACCGTTCGCGCCGTGGATCTCGACGCCGTCGGCGCCCGCCTCGATCGCGCGCTTCGCGGCATACGCGAATTCGTCGATCGTCCGGCGGATGTCGTCGAGCGTCATCGCGCGCGGGACCGGCATGTCCTTCAAGCCCTCCGGCGTGAAGATCTTCTCGCCCGTCGCGACGGCCGAGGGCGCGAGCGCCTGACGATGATGCGGTGTGTTGTCCGGATGGCTGACGCGTCCGACGTGCATGAGCTGGATGTACAGGTAGCCACCCGCGTCGTGCACCGCATCGGTGACGCGCCGCCAGCCTTCGACGTGCCGGTCGGTGTAGATGCCGGGCGTCAGCATGTACCCCTGCCCGTCGTCGGATGGCTGCGCCCCTTCCGTGATCAAGAGCCCCAGCGACGCGCGCTGCGCGTAGTACGTCGCCGCGAGCGGACCCGGCGTACCGTCGGGCAGCGCCCGGTTGCGCGTCATCGGCGCCATCGCCAGGCGGTGCGGCAAGGTGAGCCGTCCGACTTTCACTTTGTCCCAGACCGTGGTCATCGTCGTGCTCCTGAAATCGATTCGCTTTTTCCTGCGAGCGTCTTGGCTCTCGCCTTCGAGGTCGTCACAGGATAGAGTGTTTATTATTCGGCCCGCAATGCACAGCGGATAGACAGATCGTTCCAGAAATGGATCACTCGAGAATCGATCTCGGTTTGCTGGCCGACTTCAACCTCGTCGCCTCCGCCGGCGGCTTCGGCCGGGCGAGCCGCTCGAGCGGACGGGCGAAAGCCACGCTGTCGCGCCACGTGATGGCGCTCGAGGACAGCCTCGGCGTGCGTCTTTTCGAGCGCGGCGCACGCAAGCTCAAGCTCACCGAGAGCGGCCGCGCGCTCTACGAGCGAACGAATTCGCTCGTCGCCGAGATTCTCGAGATCGGCCAGTGCCTCTCGGAAGGCTCGCTGCGGCCGCGCGGCCGCTTGAAGGTCAGTGTCCCGCTGTTGCTGGGGCAGACAATGTTCGGCCGGCTCGCTGCGGAGTTCGTCAGACGTTACCCGGAAGTCGAGCTCGAGGTCATCGCGGAAGACCGCTACGTCGATCTCGTCGACGAGGGCTACGACGTCGTGATCCGCGTGAATCCGCGCGCGGACGCGACGCTCGTCGGACGACGCCTCGGTCAGGAAGCGCTCGTCGTCGTCGCGCCGCCCGGCATGCGGCGACCGAGACCTTCAAGAGACGGCGCGCCGCCGCGCGTGCCCGCGGTCGCGATGACCCATTCCCAGAACAACGGGCCGTGGCGGATCACGGAGCGTCTCGAGGTCGTGCCGGACACCCGGCTTCGCCTCTCGTCGCTCCTGATGGTGCGCGACGCGGTCTGCGCCGGCGCGGGCGCGGCGTTGCTGCCGCGCGGCCTCGTCGAGGACGCGGCGGCCGACGGCCGCCTCGTGATCTGGAGCACCGTGCCGCATCGCACGTCGGAGCTTTGGGTCCTCCATTCGTCCCGCCGGCTGGTGAGCACGAAGGTAACTGCATTCGTCGACTTCGTCGCCGAGGCGCTGCGGGTCAAGCGCAGCATCGGCGCGTGGCTGCGGGAAACGCACCGTATCGGCGCGTGACGGCCGTCTTGCTCTATCGGCCCGCCGCGACCAGAGCGGCTCGGCCGGCAGCTCGAGAGACGGAATGACGTCGGTGGAAGCAGAGCCGCCGATTAACGGTTTCGCCCCGACGCCCGGGGCGCCGGCTGCGGAGCCGTGACCGCCGGCCGGCGTTGGCCTGGGTTGGACATCTGCTTCATCGCGAAAGCGAAACGCGACGCTCTGCTGCGCCGTCCGGGCGAGCGCTTACGCCCTTGCGAACGACCGCCTCGGAGCGACGCCGCACCGCCCGCGCGACGTTCCGGCCGCGGTTGCGGGCGCCGCGGACGCTCCTGCCGCGCTTTCCCGCTCCGCCGGGAACCCGAAAGTGCCGGAGCCCGGAGTCATAACGTAGAACCCTTACGTTCTTTGCATTGACTTACGTTAAACGGGTATTCTCCGCCGTCCTCTAGAATCTGGCCGGCTGATGTCCATGCATCGGATCGCGGCCGCCGCGGCGGGCGCGATAGAGACGGATTTCGATGTCCAACGTGTGATGACGAGCTTGTCCCTGGCTTTCGGTTTCGAGTTCAGCGATCTCTACACGCGCGACGGCCTTCTGCGGCTCGATGCCGCGTTCCGCAAGGCGCTGGAGGCGGCGGACCCCGCTCTGGCCGCCCGGCTCGAGGCCGCCCGCGCGAATCCGGACGCCTTGCCGCCCAAAGCCGAGTCGGAGCTCCTGATCGCGCTCGCGCCGCATCTCGAGGACTTCATCGGCGAGCTCTTCGGCATTCGGGCCGAAATCGCGGCGCTCGCCGCCCGCCACCACGAGCTCGCGCCGGTCTACGAATGCCGCCGCCGCTTCGTACAGCGCAAGGCACTGCGTCAGGTGAAAGCGGAAGAAGCCGCCGCGCTCGACGGCGCGGCCCTCGAGCAGGCGCTGAGCGCGAAGTTCGGCGAACCTCTGACCGAGCTCAGCTTCACACGGCACGTGATGGAGTGGCTCAAGAACGAGGCGGCCCACGCCGACGAGCTGGCGCTCGCAGCGCGCTATGCGGCCTGGGCCACCGTGACCGAGGCGGGACGCGCCCGCCATCCGAACAGCCCGCTCTTCAAGAACCCGGCGTCGCTCGACCCGATGCGGCTGATCACGCACATGCACACGACGACCGACGCCGGTTACGCGGTGCATACGATAGATGCCTCGCGCCTGCGCCGGCGCGAGGGGTTCGCGCTCACGGATCCGGGCACCGATCTCGCCGGTGCGCTGAGCGAGACGCATTACTGCATCTGGTGCCACGAGCAGGGCAAGGACTCGTGCTCGAAAGGTCTGCGCGAGAAATCGAAGGACCCGGCGGCGCCGCCGGTGTTCAAGAAGAGCGCGCTCGGCGTGACGCTCGCCGGCTGCCCGCTCGAGGAGAAGATCTCCGAGTTCCACAAGCTCAAGACCGAAGGCTGCGCGATCGGCGCGCTCGCGATGATCGCGGTCGACAACCCCATGGTCGCGGGCACGGGACACCGCATCTGCAACGACTGCATGAAGGCCTGCATTTATCAGAAGCAGGATCCGGTCAACATTCCGCAGGCCGAGACCCGCACGCTCAAGGACGTGCTCGAGCTGCCGTGGGGCTTCGAGGTCTACAGCCTCCTCACGCGCTGGAACCCGCTCAACCTGCGCCGGCCGTACCCGCGCCCCGCCACCGGGAAGCGCGTCCTCGTCGCCGGCATGGGACCCGCCGGCTTCACGCTGGCACACCATCTCCTCAACGACGGCCACACCGTGGTCGGCATCGACGGCCTCAAGATCGAGCCGCTCGATCCGGCGCTCTCCGGAGT
>DATCLR010000164.1:0-14024 GCA_036563785.1 Burkholderiales bacterium
GCGGATCCGGCACCGGGCCGCGAGCGGACGATTCCGGCGAGGCGCGCTCGATCGAACGGTCCGTGGCGCCCGCGGGCGAGCTCGGCAACCTGCGGCGCGCCGCCGGCGGCGAGGCCGTGCAGGACTGGGAGGAGCGGGCACGCTTCCCCGACGGCACGCTGCGCTACTACCTCGGCAACGCCGAGCCGCTTCGCGACGAAACCGGCGCGCCGCAGGGGGCGGTGGCGGCGCTGATCGACATCACGGCGCGCGTGCAGGCCGAAGAGGCGCTGCGCCAGGCGGATCGGCGCAAGGACGAGTTCCTCGCGATGCTCGCGCACGAGCTGCGCAACCCGCTCGCCCCGATCCGCAGCGGTCTCGATCTCCTCGAACGCAGCTTCGACGATCCGGTGCGCCGCCACCGGGCGCTGCAGGTCATCGATCGCCAGCTCACGCAGCTCACGCGCATCGTCGAGGATTTGCTCGACCTCGCACGCATCATCGGCGGTCACGTCGTGATCGAACGCGAGCCCATGGCGCTCGGCACGCTCGTGTCGCGCGCGATCGAGACAGCGCGACCCCTCATCAGCTCGCGCCGCCACCTCCTGCGCGTCGATCTGCCGCTCACCGAGGTGCACGTGCACGTCGACGCGGCGCGCGTGGTGCAGGCGCTCTCGAACCTGCTCGCGAACGCCGCGAAGTTCACGGGCGAGGGCGGCACTATCACGGTGACGGCGGACGTCGACGCGGACCGCGTCACCGTGCGCGTGACGGACAACGGCCGCGGCATCGAGCCCGAAATGCTGGCGCGCGTGTTCGATATGTTCGTGCAGGGCAGGCAGGACTACGCACGGCCGGAAGGCGGTCTCGGCATCGGACTCGCCGTGGTGCGCCGGATCGCGGAGCTGCACGGCGGCAGCGTCGAGGCCCGCAGCGCCGGCCCCGGCCGCGGTGCGGAGTTCTCGCTGACGCTGCCGCTCGCCGCGCCGGACGCGCGCCGCCGCGCGAGCGCGCCCGTCGAAGTGCCCGCCTCCACGGTGTCCCGCCGCGTGCTCATCGTCGACGACAACCGCGACGCCGCCGACATGCTGGCCGAAACGCTGCGCCTGTACGGACACGAGGTCGCGAGCCATTACGACGGCGAAGGGGTGCTGCAGCGCGCGCTCGACTTCCGGCCCGATGTCGTGATCCTCGATCTCGGTCTTCCGGGGCGAAGCGGGTTCGAGATCGCGCGGGAGCTGCGGGCGCATCCGGTGCTCGGCCGGCTGCCGCTGATCGCGCTGACAGGTTACAGCCAGGCGAGCGACGTGGAGCGCAGCCGCGCGGCGGGCCTCGACTTCCACCTGGCGAAGCCGGTCGACACGCACGTGCTGCTGAAGCTGATCGCGAATCCCCCGCGGCGGTCGAATTGAGCGCGGGTGTCTCGTGCGGAGCTCACCGTGTTCTCGGCTTCCCGGCGTTCGGGCGCTTGCGATGCCGCGGGCGCGGAGCGGCGGGCGCACGCGGACCGGCGCCTACGATGCGCGCGCTGCGCAGCGCCGCGACGATCCAGTCGCGCACGAGCGTCCGCACCTGTTCGGCCGCTTCGTCGAGCGTGTGCCCGGCCCCGGGAATACGCACGAAGCGCTTCGGCTCGCGCGCCAGGCGGTACACGCGCGCCGACGCTTCCCAGGGCACCACGGAATCGGCCTCGCCGTGCACGAGAAGAATCGAGCAGCGCGGCGCGAGCGCCGCGACCGGATCGGTGCCGTAGCTTTGCGTCGCGAGCGTGACGACGGTACGCACGGCGGCATTGCGCACCGCCGCCTGGATGACGACGGCGCCGCCCAACGCGTGGCCCACGAGCGCGAGCGCCTGCGCGCCGAGCGATTCGAGCAGCTCGATGCCCGTGGTCACGTCGGCAACGGAATCGGGCAGGCTCTGCGGGTCGCGCAGCCGCACCCGCAGAGACGTGATTCCCTCGGCGCGCAGCTGCGCGCACAGCCGCGGGTAGAGGTCGCGCGCCGGCGTTTCCCAGTCGCCTCCGCCGCCGACCCAGACGGCGCCCAGGGCCCCTTCGCGCGCCCGGTAGAGCCGCACCGCTACCTCGCCTCGACGCGTCGGGAGCGTTCGTTCCTCGTATCCGCGTTCCTTGTACGCCATGAAAGTTTTCGACCGTTACACGGCGCCTCCTGCTCCCGATGGTGTCCCGCGGTCCCCGCGTGTCCGCTCGGGCGCACTCGCGAGAGGCCGGGCTCCGGATCGACGGCTGCGCGGCGCGTGCGCCGCCCGACAACCGCACAACGCCCTAGGGACAAGCCCCTCGGATCGCCTGCCGCGCTGAGCAGAGCACGAACCAGACTGGTCGAATCGCTGGACGACGCCCTTCATTTAGGAGGAACGATGTCGGATCAGCAAGACACCCTGCGCAGCCGGACGCAGTACCACGAGAACCAGCGCAAGCAGATCGAGGAGCACGGCGCGGACGAGCTCGGTCGGGAGCCGCCCGGCAGGAACGCGGCCGCCGGCCCGACGGCGCAGCAGAAGAACCGCAAACGGATGGGCGTGAACGACAAGCACAAGACGGAGAAGATGGAAAAGGAACGCCGCGGCACGTTCCCCTGATCCCGTGTGGGGCATCGTCGATGCGGCGATCGGACGCGAGCACCAGTCGGCGCCGGCAGCGGTAGCCGTGCGCTCCGATAACGACACGCCGCTGCGCTCATGGTCGCTGGAGCGGGCGCCGGTCGTCTTTCCCGCGTGAGCGGCTCGATCTCCGCCATTGCGGCGCCGCGTGCATGGCCCGGATGATCGCAGCGAGCGACGAGCCCGACGCCGTCGTCATCGGCGGCGGCATCGCGGGGCTCGCCTGCGCGGTGGCGCTGACCGACGCCGGTCTGCGCGTCGTCGTCCTCGAACGCGAGAGGATCGCGGGCGGGCGCGCGCGCAGCTGGCGCGACGCCGCGAGCGGCGACGTCGTCGATATCGGGCCGCACGTCCTTCTCTCTCACTACGACAACATGCTGCACCTGCTCGAGCGCCTCGGCACGCGCCGGCAGGTCGTTTGGCACACCCACGAGCTCATCACGCTCTTCGACCGCCGCCCGATCGTGATGCGCCTGCACCGGCTGCCGGCGCCGCTCCCGCTCGTCCCTGGCCTGCTCGCGACGCCGACGGTATCGCTGCGCGACAAGCTTTCGAACGCACGCGTCACCTGGCTGGCAATGCGCATGAGAACGGACGACGTGCGGCGCCTGGACGCCGTCGACGCGCGCACGCTGCTTCGGTCGCTCGGCGTGACGGAGCGCTTCATTGAATGGTTCTGGGCCTCGGTCGCGATGACGATCGAGAACGTCCCGCTCGAGCGCTGCTCGGCGGGCTCGCTGCTGCGGCTCTACCGGCACCTCATCGGCCACAACGCCTACCGCTTCGGCTTTCCGGCCGTCGGCCTCGGCGAGCTGTTCGCGCCGCCGGCCGTCGCGGCCATCGGTGCCGGCGGCGGGCGTGTGCTGTGCGAAACCGAAGCGCGGCGGATCCTGATCGAGCACGGCCGCGCCGCCGGCGTCGCACTCGCGGGCGGCGCGTGTCTCCCGGCGCGCTTCTGCATCGCGGCGGTGCCGCCGCAGGACTTGCGGCCGCTCCTCCCGGACGCGGTCGCCGCGCGCGAGCCGTTCGCGCGCCTCGGGGATTTCGAGCCGAGCCCCTACATCAGCACCTATGTCTGGTTCGATCGCAAGCTCGGCAGCGAGCGGTTCTGGGCGCGCGTCTGGTCGCCGACGAACCTCAACTACGACTTCTACGATCTTTCCAACATCCGGCCCGCGTGGGCCGAACGGCCGTCGGTGCTCGCCGCGAACATCGTCTACAGCCATCGTGCGGCGGCGCTCGACGACGACGAGATCGTGCGCGCGACCGTGGCGGAGGCGGCGGAGTTCGTGCCCTGGGCGGCGCGCGCGAAGATCCGCCACGCGCGCGTGCATCGCATCGCGATGGCGAGACCGTGCCCTCTGCCGGGAATAGAGCGCCTGCGTCCGTCGGCGCGCACGCCGCTGCCCGGACTTTATCTCGCGGGCGACTGGCTCGACACCGGACTCCCGATGTCGATGGAAAGCGCGGTGCGGGCGGCCTATGTCGCCGCTGAGGAGGTGCTGCGCGACGCCGGCCGACCGCGGAAGCTGGCGCGGCCGCTGCCGGCGCTCGACGGCATCACCGCGTTCGTCAGCCGCTGGGGCCGCCGCGTCGCGTGATTCGCGGCGCACTCATGCCCGGCGCGCGCGGCTGGATGCGAAGCGTTCCGCGGCGTCGATCGGAATACTCGCGCTCCCGCGACGGTTTCTGTCGTAAGAAACTTACCGGGCGCAAACGCTCTTGCCGGTCGGCTAGCATGTCGATGTTCGCGTCGAGCCGCCCGGCGCGGCTCGAGAGGAGGAAGCAATGAACGGATTCGATGCGCGCGCGAGCCTGCCGGTAGGCGACCGGAGCTACGAGATTTGCCGCCTGGAGGCGCTCGAGCGGCGCGGCTTCAGCATCCAGCGGCTTCCGTATTCGCTGCGGATCCTGCTCGAGAACCTGCTGCGGCACGAGGACGGGGTCAATGTGACCGGCGAGGACATCGAGGCGCTCGCCCGCTGGAAGCCGGACGCAGTACCCGTGCGCGAGATCCTGTTCACGCCGGCGCGCGTGCTGCTGCAGGACTTTACCGGCGTGCCGGCGCTCGTCGATCTTGCCGCGATGCGCGACGCCATGGTGCGCCTCGGCGGCGATCCGCAGCGGGTCAACCCGATCCAGCCGGTCGAGCTCGTGGTCGATCATTCGGTGCAGGTCGATGCCTTCGCTTCGGCGGAAGCGTTCCACATCAACGAAGCGCTCGATTACGAGCGCAACCGCGAGCGCTACGCTTTCCTCAAGTGGGGGCAGCAGGCATTCCGGAACTTTCGCGTGGCGCCGCCGAACACGGGCATCTGCCACCAGGTGAATCTCGAGTACCTCGCGCGCGTCGTGTTCAGCTCGGACGAGCTGCTCAACAGCGAGCGCCAGGGGCTGCCGCGCGCGTATCCCGACACGCTGGTCGGCACCGACTCGCACACCCCCATGGTCAACGGGCTCGGGGTGCTCGGCTGGGGCGTCGGCGGGATCGAGGCGGAAGCGGCGATGCTCGGCCAGCCGATCTCGATGCTCATCCCGGAAGTGGTGGGCTTCCGGCTGACCGGCGAGCTCGCCGAAGGCGCGACCGCCACCGATCTCGTGCTCACCGTGACCGAGATGCTGCGCCGCAAGGGCGTCGTCGGCAAGTTCGTCGAATTCTACGGGCCGGGCGTGGCGAACCTCTCGCTCGCCGACCGCGCCACGATCGGCAACATGTCGCCCGAGTACGGCGCGACCTGCGCGATCTTCCCGGTCGATCGCGTGACGCTCGAGTATCTGCGCCTCACCGGCCGGCCGGCGCACCGGATCGCGCTGGTCGAGGCGTACATGAAGGAGCAGGGTCTGTTCCACTCGCCCGACGCTCCCGAGCCGGCCTACAGCGACACGCTCGAGCTGGATCTCGGTACGGTGCGGCCGAGCATCGCCGGACCCGGACGACCGCAGGACCGCGTGCCGCTCCCCCGCGCGGGCGAGAGCTTTCGCGAACGGCTGCCGGGCTTGCTGCCGCCCGAGAAGGCGCGCAGCGCCAAGACCGCCGCCCACACGACCGCGCAGGGCGCGGTCGGCGTGTGGGGCGAGAGCGGGTATCGGGATGCCGAGGTCGACTGCAGGATCGCGGACGAAGTGCATCGGCTGCGCCACGGCTCCGTCGTCATCGCCGCGATCACGAGCTGCACGAACACCTCGAATCCGGCGGTGATGCTCGCCGCGGGCCTCCTCGCGCGCAAAGCGGTCGAGCGCGGGCTGCGGCGGCGGCCGTGGGTCAAGACGTCGCTCGCGCCGGGGTCGAAAGTGGTGCGCGACTACTACGAGCGGCTCGGGCTCACGCCGTACCTCGAGATGCTGGGCTTTCATCTCGTGGGCTACGGCTGCACCACCTGCATCGGCAACTCCGGCCCGCTGCCGGAGCCCGTCTCCGACGCCATCCGGCGCGGCGGTCTGGTCGCCGTCGCGGTGCTCTCCGGCAACCGCAACTTCGAGGGGCGCATCCATTCCGAGGTGCGCGCGAACTACCTCATGTCGCCGCCGCTCGTGGTGGCGTTCGCGCTCGCGGGCCGTATCGATATCGATCTCGAGCGCGAACCGCTCGGCGAGGATGCCGAAGGGCGGCCGGTCTACCTGCGCGATATCTGGCCGACGGCGGCCGAGGTGCGGGAAGCGATCGCACGCGCCGTCGACGCCGAGATGTTCCGCAGGAACTATCAGGACGTGTTCAGGGGCGACGTGCGCTGGCGCGAGCTAGCCGCCCCCGCGGGCGACCGCTTCGCCTGGGACGTGCGCTCGACCTACGTGCGAATGCCGCCTTACTTCGAAGGCATGTCGCGCGAGCCCCCGGAGACCGTGCCCGATGTGCGCGGCGCCCGCGTGCTCGCCTGGCTCGGCGACAGCGTCACGACCGATCACATCTCGCCCGCCGGCTCGATTCGGCAGGACTCCCCGGCCGGGCGCTACCTGATCGAGCACGGCGTGGCGCCGAAGGACTTCAATTCCTACGGCGCGCGCCGCGGCAACCACGAAGTGATGATTCGCGGCACGTTCGCGAACGTACGCATCCGCAACCGTCTCGCGCCCGGCACCGAGGGCGGCTGCACCACGCATTTTCCGAGCGGGGAGGTGACGACGACTTACGACGCGGCGATGCGCTACCGGGAGGAGGGCGTGCCGCTCCTGGTGCTCGCCGGCAAGGAGTACGGTTCGGGGTCGAGCCGCGACTGGGCGGCGAAGGGGCCGTGCCTGCAGGGCGTGCGGGCCGTGATCGCCGAGAGCTACGAGCGCATCCACCGCTCGAACCTGGTCGGCATGGGGGTGCTGCCGCTGCAGTTCCGGCCGGGCGAGACGGCGGAAACGCTCGGGCTGCGGGGCGACGAGATCTACGATATCGAAGGCATCGCCGACGGCGTGCGCACCGGCTTCGCCGACTCCCGCGAGGTGCGCGTGACGGCGCGGCGCGCCGAGGGCGGTGCCGTCACGTTTCGGGCCACGGTGCGCATCGACACGCCGCAGGAGCTCGCGTACTACCGCCACGGCGGCATTCTGCAATACGTGCTGCGCAGCCTCCTCGGCAGCGGCGATACCGCGCGGATGCCGAGGAAGCCCGGGGCGCCGGTGCCCGTCGACGTGACGAAGCCCGAACCCGGCATCGTCGAGGAAGGCTCGATTCAGTCGTTCCCCGCGAGCGATCCGCCGGCGTATTGAGGCCGGCGGATGCGGGGCGCATCCGCGGCCCGCGTCGCGGCGTTGCGCAATCCGGTGCCGCTTCCCGGCGTCTGTTGCAGGTGGCGCCGGGCGCGCGGGCGCTCACCCGTACGGCGTCGCCCGTTTCCGCCGGAAGGGGTAGAGCAGCTGTCCCAGATAAGTCTCCGGCGGCTGGAGCTTCGTGCCGTAGTTTCTGGGCCAGTAGTCCGGCAGGTGCACCGTGCCGAACACGAGGTCCCACAACGGCAGAAACTGCGCGAAGTTCTTGTCGATGCCTTCCTCGTCCGACGTGTGGTGCCAGTGGTGATACTCGGGTGTGGCGATCACCCAGCGCAAGCCCGGGAAGCGCCAGCGCACGTTCGCGTGGATGAAGACCGCGTGGAACGAGACGAACACGAGATAGGCGTAGAGGGCCGCCGGCGCGAAGCCGAGGACGAAGATCGGCACGTACGCCGCCGCTCGCGTCGCGACGACGTCGGCGACGTGCATGCGGGAGCCGGCGAGCCAGTCGAGGCGGCGGCTCGAGTGGTGGATGGCGTGGAAGTTCCAGAGCCACGGCACCCGATGGAAAATGCGGTGGATCCAGTACGCCGCGAAATCGACCGCGATCAGGATCTCGACGAACTGCAGCCACAGCGGCTGCGCCGCGACGATCTGCTGGAAATCCAGCCGCACGGCCCAGGCGAAAAGCACCTGCGCCGGAATCAGCGCCGCGAAGGAGAGCAGCTGCACGCCCGCGTGGCTGACGAAGAAATGCTTGAGGTCGGTCTGCCAGCCTTCGCGGAGCACCGGCTGCGCGCGCAGGGGAAACAGGCCCTCGAGCGGAATGAAGATCAGTCCGAGCACGAGCAGCTCGAGTACGAAGTAATCGAGCCCGGCGGAGAACGCGCGCGGGCCGCCGAGGTCGACGGGCTCCGCTTCGGCGCCACCGAGGAGCAGCGCCACCACGCCGAGCACGACGCCGAGCAGTGCGCGGCGGTTGGGACGCGAAAGCAGCGCGCCGAGCGTGCCGAGCGCGAACGTCGCGACGATGTTCGCCTGCAGCAGGCCGCGGAAGAGGCTTATGTGCTCCTTGTAGACGGGCAGCGCTTCCCTGGTGACGAGCAGATCGGGGAACAGGAAGCAGAGCTCGGCCAGCACGCACAGCATGCCGAGGAGGCCCGCCGCGAGCCCGGCGCGCTTGCCGATGGCGAGCCGAAGCGTCCCGTTCAGCCGCATGCGCGCACGCGTGCGCTGCGGGGTGCGCCGGAATCGCCGACTTCAGCGTGCGCGTCGAGATGGATCAGTCTGCCGAGCAACGGGCAGTCAGAGCTCGAAGGGGCGGCCATGGCAATGGTCGTCGGCGGCGATACGTACAGAATAGGTCGGAATACCGAGGCGCGAGGCCGCTCCGATTTCATCGGCAGGCGCCGGCGAACGATACGGCACCCGGCATCACGGTGATCTCCCCGGGCGCGGACAGCGCCACTTCGCCGTCGCCCTCGAGCTCGGCGGGCTCGTCGCCCGTCTCGATCTCGACCGAGCGCGCCCGCGCGAAGCGCACGAACGGCGCCGCGAGGTGCCTGCCGAAGTAGAGGGTCGGGAGCCACGCGAGCGCGACTGTTTTCGGCGCCGCTTCGGCGACGACGACGTCCGCGAGCCCGTCGCTCGGATCGGCCAGCGGCGCGATGCGCATGCCTTTGCCGAAGTGACTGCCGTTCGCGATCACCGCGACGTAATAGCGGCCTTCCCACCAGACCTTGCCGTCGAGCCGGATGCGCGCCCAGCGCGGCTCGTACCGGGCGAGCTCGCGCAGCGCGCCGCCGAGGAACGTGAGCGTGCTGCGCTTCGCGAGCGTGTTCACGCGCGCCGCGACGCGCGCACTGATCCCGATCGACGCCTCGTTGACGAAGTAGCGCGTCCGCCCGCCTGCGGTGAGGCGCAGCGCGTCGATACGCCCGGGCGCGGCCTCGAGCGCCTGCTCCAGGGCGCGCTCGGGCCGCCGCTCCAGTCCCAGCCCGCGGGCGAGATCCGAGCCGGTGCCGACCGGCACGAGCCCGACGTGGCGGCCTCGGTCGGGATCGGCGAGCAGCAGATTGAGCGTGTAATGCAGCGTGCCGTCGCCGCCGACGGCGATCACGCGCCGGATGCGCGGCGTGAGCGCGGCGGCGATCGCCGACGCGGCGGCGGAAGCCTCGCCGCAGCGGACGACGCGCGCGGCGCGAAGGCTGCGCACGCGCTCGCAGAGCGACGCCCAGACGCGCGCGGCGCGGCCCGACGCGGCCCGCGGATTGACGACGAACAGTACGTGCTCCAACGTGCTTTCTCGTTATCGTTGCGGAAGCGCCGGGCGCTCGAGCGGGCGCGCCGTGCACGCTCAAGCATAGGTCGAAACCGTGCCGGGGAACGAGGGGCGGACCGCCGCGGGTCCGCGTTCGCGTCAGAGCATCCATCCTCTGCTGGCGCAGTTGGGCTCGCGCGAGGTAGCCCTGCAGCCGCGCGTCGACGCCGGCTCCGGCGAGCAGGTCCGGATCGGAGCGCGGCGACCTCAGCCGGCGGTCTTGCGCGCGGCGGGGCGCCGCAGCTTCGCCATCGTGATCAGGAGAAGGACGAACGCGCCGCTCCAGCATGCCCCCGCGAGCCACCAGTACGGACGCGGATCGCCGGCGAAATCCGCCGCCACGCGCGCGACGGTGGCGGCGGCGACGAGGAATGTGCCCCACACCGGCAGCCGCTCGTCGGCGATGTTCCGCTGCGCGCGCGCGGCCCAGGTGAGCGCCATGACGTTCAGGGTCAGGGAGCCGAGGCTTCCGATCGTCACGAGGTGCAGCGCGGCGGTGAGGCGCGCGTTCGCGAGCAGCGCGAATCCGATCGTAACGAGGCCGAGCGCGAGCCACGCGTAGCCGGCGCCGAGGCAGAAGAGATCCGGCCGCCCGCGTACGCCCCAGAGCCGCCAGCGCACCAGCCGGGCGGCCGCGAGCACGCCCGCGACGATGCACGCGCAGCCGGCGACGGCGGCCGCCCAGGGGAGAGCGGCGAACGGCGAGATTACGATCGCCGCGAGCATCGCGACGATCAGTACGGCCTCGATTCCCGGCTGCACCCGCGTCTCCAGCTCCTCGCCCTGGCGGTAGTACTGGCCCGCGACCGCGGGCGCAATGAGCCGCCCGCCCATGAAGAGGAGCAGCAGGGCGAAGAGCAGCACGGCGGTGACGAGCACCATATGCGTAGCCGCTGCGCCCCCGAGGCGCTGCGCCGGATAGACGGCAATGGCGCTCGCGCCGATGGCCGTGAGCACGACGGGCAGCGCGTAGTTGCGCACCTTCTTCACGGCCCGGTAGAGCCGCGGCACGATGCGCCAGACGAGACCCGCGGCGAAGAGCACGTCCGCGAGCGCTGCGACGAGACCGAACGGCGCGACGAGGAACGCGATGCGCCCGAGTCCCCAGAGCGCGAGCAGCGGCGCGAGCCGCGACCATGGCGTAGGCCCGAGCTGATTGCCGGCGACGACGGCGAGCGCGAAGCCGTAGAGCATCTCGTGCGCATGAGCCGCCGGCGTGCCGAGGCCCGGGAGGCTCGAGACGCCCGTCATCGAAAGCACCGAGGCGGGCAGAACGAGCGCGCCATAGGCCGTCGCTGCCGGGTAGAACACCTGCAGCCCGAGCGGCGGGCGCGCGCCGCGCGACGGCTTCGGCGCGGCGGTCCTGCGGGCGGGTTCAGCCATGGCGCATCACGCGGCTTCGGCGGCGACGCGGCGTATGGTGTCGAGCGCGAGGGCGAGCGGCTCGCTCGGCGTGCCCGACGGAAAGCACAGATACGCCGGCAGCCGGAACTCGGGCGCATCGGGGACCCGATGCAGCCGGCCGGCGAGCTCGTGCTCGCGGATCAGGCGCAGCGGAAAGTAGCCGCTGCCGCCGTGAGTGAGGATGCGCTGCAGCCCGAGCCAGCCGACGTTCACGGTGAGGCGCGCGCCCGCGAAATTCGGGAAGGCGAGGGAGTGCTGCGCGAAGAACTCGGGGCCCCAGTCGACGTAGATGTAGTCGTCCCCGGGCTCGCGCGCGGGCGCCGGGTGCGACGAGACCAGCACGAGACGCTCGTCGAGCAGGTGCTCGACGGTGAGACCCGGGCGCGCCTGCGGCGTGTACATCACGCCGATGTCCGCCCGACCCTCGATCAGGGCCTGCATCAGCTCGTCTTCGAAACCGACGATGGCGCGCACCGCGACGTCGGGCGCGAGGTCGCCGTAGATCGGCAGCCAGCGCACCAGGAGATCCTCCCACAGGCCGATGCGGCCGCCGACCGTGAGCGTGGCGCGAAAGCCGTTCGCCACGCCGATTTCCTGCCGCGCCTGCTCGACGGTGCGGGTGAGAATGGCGGCATGACGCTGGAACTGCCGGCCCGCCGGCGTGAGCACCGTCCCCGCCTTGTTGCGCACGAAAAGCTCGGCGCCGAGCTCCTCTTCGAGCCGCTGAATGCGCGCGCTCACCGTCGACTGCGTCACGTGCAGCCGCGCGGCGGCCTCGACGAAACTGCCGGCGGAAACGACGGCGAGAAAAGTGCGCGCTAGCTCGGTATCCATCGACGGCGTCGATATTAAGCACCGATATTCTTCGTTTGTAAAACCGCGGCGTGGGGCCTAGGCTCGTGGCCGTTGCTGCTCGAAGGGAGTATCGCAATGAGTCTCACGCTGCCGCCGCTTCCGTATGCGCTCGACGCGCTCGAGCCTTACTTGTCCCGACGCACGCTCTCCGTGCATCACGGCAACCACCATGCCGCCTACGTCGCGAAGACGGCGGCGCTCGTGAAGGGCACGTCGCTCGAGACCGCGCCGCTCGAGGATATCGTCCGCGCGGCGGCGGGCTCGGAGCAGAACCGCGCGCTCTTCAACGCCGCCGCGCAGGCGTGGAACCACGAGTTCTTCTGGAACAGCATGTGCCCGGGCGGCGGCAAGGACGCGACGGGGGCGATCGCGCAGCTGATCGAGGAGAGCTTCGGCAGCCAGCCGGCGTTCCGCCAGCAGTTCGTGGCCGCCGCGGGCGATCACTTCGGCAGCGGCTGGGTCTGGCTGGTGCTCGACGCGGGCCGGCTCCGCATCGTCACCACCGCGAACGCGGAGACGCCGCTCACGACGGCGGCCTATCCGCTGCTCACGCTCGATGTCTGGGAGCACTCGTACTACCTCGACTACCAGCACCGGCGGCTCGATTACATTGCCGCGTTCCTCGGGAATCTGATCAACTGGGACTTCGCCAACGAGCGCGTCGCCGCGGTGCGCGGCGAGTCGCCGGCCGCGGGCGCGGCGACGCGCGGCCGCAGCGGCTGATATCGCGCCGCCGGCGTGCGGCGCATTCGAACCGGAGGACGAGCGCATGTCGAACGACGTTTATCCGCGAAGCAGCCCAGAGATCGCCGCCGCGCGCAAGAAGCTCGCGCCGGAGATTCACGACGCCTTCACCGCGTTCAGCGAGCGCGTCTTCGCCGACGGCGCGCTCTCGAGCAAGACCAAGCAGCTCATCGCGGTGGCGGTCGCGCACGTGACGCAGTGCCCGTACTGCATCCGCGGCCACACGAAGGCGGCGCTGCGGCACGGCGCGACGGGCGAGGAGATCATGGAAGCGATATGGGTGGCCGCGGAGATGCGCGCGGGCGGCGCGTACGCGCACGCCGCGCTCGCGATCGATGCCATCCATCAGGCGGAGGCGCACGCTTCCGGGCGCTGATGCCGGCATCGCATCGCGCCCGCGTCGTCGATCCCGGGTCCCGCCGGACGGGCGAGCCGCGTCTCGGCGCGCCGAACCGCCGGGGGCGTCCCGCTGCAAGCTTCGAGGGAAGACAAGCTTTCCGGCACGTCGCCCAACGACGCCTCACGGTCGCCGGTCCGTTTCATCTCGAAGCGACCGTGCGCGTGCTGCAGCGGCGCCCGGTCGATCCGGTCGATCTCTGGGAGCGCGGGCGCTACCGGCGGCTTCTCACGACGCCGCACGGTCCTGCCCTCGTCGAGGTGGAGAACCGGGGGACGATCGATGCGCCCGACCTGCGCTGCGTCGTTCGGGCGGGTAAAGCGGCGGCCGCCGAGCTCGCGTATCCGGTCGTGCGCGACGTGCTCGGCCTCGACGTCGACCCGCCGCCGCTCCGGCGGCTCGCTGCGGAGGAGCCGGCGCTGCGCGCGACGCTTGCGGCGCTGCGCGGTATGCGCCCGCCGCGGTTCGCGGACTTCTTCGAGACCTTCGCGCGCGTCATCCCGTTCCAGCAGCTGAGCATCGATGCCGGCGCTGCGATCGTCGCCCGCCTGGTGCGCCGGTTCGGCGACTCCATAGAGCACGCGGGCAGCCGCTGTTTCGCGTTTCCGACCGCGGATGCAATCGCCGCGGCGCCGATCGCGCGGCTCCGCGCCTGCGGCCTGAGCACGACGAAAGCGCAGACCCTGCGCTACATCGCGCGGCTGATCGCGACCGGCGCGCTGCGGAAAGAAGAAATCGAGGCGGTCGACACCGCCGAAGCATTGCGGCTGCTGACGGAGCTGCCCGGAATCGGGCCGTGGAGCGCGGCGCTGGTGCTGCTGCGGGGCTTCGGCCGGCTCGACGTGTTTCCCCCGAAGGACGTCGGCGTCGCCCGCTCGCTCGCCGCGCTCCTGCGGCTCGACGGCGAAATACCGGTCGAGCACGTCGTGAGCCGCTTCGGAGACTACCGCGGCTATCTCTATTTCTGCGGCCTGGGCAGCAGTCTGCTCGCGAGCGGCCTCATCG
>DATCLR010000174.1:0-9950 GCA_036563785.1 Burkholderiales bacterium
GACATCATCCAGGCGATCTACCAGGGGCGCGAGGAGATCGACGTCGACACCGTGATCACGTTCCAGGACGGCACCAAACAGCGCGTGCGCACGCGTCTCAAGGTCGTCGACGTGGGCGCGCCCGAGCCGGCGGCGCCGCGCGCCCTGCGCGAGCGGGCCGCCTGAGGGGGGGGCGATGGATACCCAGCTGCTGCTGCAACTGCTGCTCAACGGCCTCATCGTCGGCGCGCTGTACGGCGTCGTCGCGATGTGCTTCGTGCTGATCTACAAGGCGAGCCAGGTGGTGAATTTCGCCCAGGGCGAGTTCCTGCTGGTCGGCGCCTGGGTCTGCTGGTGGCTGCTCACGACCTACCCGGTGCCGTTCTACGCGGCGTTCCTCGTGACGCTCGCGTTCATGATGGCGTTCGGGCTGCTGCTCCAGGTGGTGGTGCTGCGGCCGCTCATCGGGGAGCCCGTCATCTCCGTCATCATGGTGACGATCGGGCTGTCGATCTTCTTCCAGGCGCTGATGAAGTGGATGTTCGGCGTGTTCGCGAAGCCGTTCCCGCCGATCTTCGCGTCGCAGACGGTCGACGTGCTCGGGCTGCAGGTGCAGACCGTGTACGTCATGTCGCTCGCCGTGAGCGTGCTGATCATGGCGGGCTTCGCCTGGTTCTTCAAGTTCTCGCGCATGGGCCTCGCCATGCGCGCGGTGGCATTCGATCAGCAGGCGGCGCAGTCGCTCGGAGTATCGGTGCGCACGGTGTTCGCGCTTTCCTGGGGCATCTCGGCCATGGTCTCCGCGGTCGCCGGCGTCGTGGTCGGCGTGGTCAACGGCGTGTCGTCGGCGCTGTCGTTCTTCGGTATCAAGGTGTTCCCGGCGGTGATCCTGGGCGGCCTCGATTCCATCGTCGGCGCCGTCATCGGCGGCATCATCGTCGGTCTGCTCGAGAACATCGCGCACTACTTCGACAGCCAGTTCCTGCACTGGGGCAATCTGTACGAGGTCGCGCCGTTCTACGTGCTGATCGCGATCCTCATGATCTGGCCGTACGGCCTGTTCGGTACCAAAGACATCGAGCGCGTCTGATGACGAGCGTTGCCTACGATCGGCCGAGCGGCGACTTCAAGACGAGCTACGCGGCGGACACCACGATTTTCCCGACGCGCACGTCGGCGGCGTTCTGCGTGGCGGGAATCGCGCTGGTCGCCGCGGCGCCGCTCTATCTCGACAAGTACGGCCTCAGCATCCTGATCCAGATCGGCTATCTCGGCATCGCCGCGCTCGGCCTCAACATCCTCGTCGGCTTCACCGGGCAGATTTCCATCGGGCACTCCGTCTTCTTCGGCTTCGGCGCGTTCGCGTCCGCCTACCTCAACAACGAGTTCGGCGTGCCGGTGTTCTTCGCGATCCCGCTCGCGGGGCTGGCGACGACCGTGGTGGGGCTCGTGTTCGGCATCCCGGCGGCGCGCCTCAAGGGGCTGTATCTCGCGATCGCGACGCTCGCGGCGCAGTTCATCCTCCAGGACTTCTTCGCGCGCGCGACGTGGTTCACGGGCGGCGTGGCCGGAACGCCCGCCGAGCCGCTGACCGTCTTCGGCTACGCCTTCAACACCGACGCGCGCTACCTGTACGTGGTGCTGGCGTACGTGGTGGTCATGTACCTGCTCGCGACCAACCTCATACGTACGCGCGACGGGCGGGCGCTTGTCGCGGTGCGCGACCACTATCTGTCCGCCGAGATGATGGGCGTCAACCTCACCAAGTACCGGACGATGTCGTTCGGCATCTCGTCGTTCTACGCCGGCGTCGGCGGCGCGCTCTACGCGCACTATCTCGGCTTCGTGTCGGTCGAGGGCTTCACGATCCTGTTCTCGATCCAGTTCCTCGCGATGATCATCATCGGCGGTCTCGGGTCGATCATGGGCACGCTCATGGGCACGGCGTTCATGGTGCTGCTGCCGGAGGCGATGACAGCCCTCGCGGGGCAGCTCGCCGGCAGCGCGATCGACCGGGCGCTCGGGCTGAACGAGGGCATCGCTTTCCTGCGCGAGATGGCGATCGGCGCGGTCATCATCCTGTTCCTGATTTTCGAGCCGGACGGGCTGGCGCATCGCTGGCGCCAGATTCGTGCGTACTTCAAGCTGTACCCGTTCTCTTATTGACGAACGACAACCAGAGGAGGCCCCACATGCGCAACACCGGTCACGTACTCCGCGCCGCATTCGCGGGCGCGGCGCTCGCGGCGACTGCCTGGGCGCCCGCCGCGGCGCAGGACATCCACGTAGGACACCTCGCGGACTACAGCGGTGCGACCTCGGACGTCGGCACGCCGTACGGCCAGGGCGTCGCCGACACGATCGCGTGGATCAACGCGAACGGCGGCATCGGCGGCCGCAAGATCGCCTCGGAGACGATCGACTACTCCTACCAGGTTCCGCGCGCGGTCTCGGCGTACAAGGGTTGGGCCGGCCGCGTGGTGGCGATCCAGGGCTGGGGTACAGCCGACACCGAAGCGCTGGTGGCGTTCGTGAGCAAGGACAAGATTCCGTACTACTCCGCGTCGTACTCGGCGGCGCTCACCGATCCGGCGGGGGGGTCGAAGGCCGATAAGCCGGCGCCGTACAACTTCTTCTACGGTCCGTCGTACTCGGACGCCGCGCGCGCCATGGTGCAATGGGCCGCGGAGGACTGGAAGAAGAAGGGCGGAAAGGGCAAGCCGAAGTACGTGCACATGGGCGCCAACCACCCGTACCCGAATGCGCCCAAGGCGGCAGCGGAAGCCTACGCCAAGGAGCTCGGTTTCGAGGTGCTGCCCGCGATCCAGTTCGCGCTCACGCCCGGCGACTATACCGCGCAGTGCCTGACGCTGAAGCAGATGGGCGCCAATTACGCGTACCTGGGTAACACGGCGGGCTCCAACATCTCGGTGCTCAAGGCGTGCCATGCGGCGGGCGTGAAGGTGCAGTTCCTCGGAAACGTCTGGGGCATGGACGAGAACGCCATGAAAGCCGCGGGTGAGGCCGCCGACGGGGTCGTGTTCCCGATGCGCACCGGCGCGATCTGGAACGACGACGTGCCCGGGATGAAGCTCATGCAGGCGATCTCGAAGATGTCCGATCCTTCGGGCACCGCGTACCGTCCGATCCACTACCTCGCCGGCGCCTGCACCGTGCTCTACATGAAAGAGGCGATGGAGTGGGCCGCGGACAACGGCGGCGTCAGCGGCGAAAACATCAAGAAGGGGATGGAGGCACGCGAGAACTGGGTGCCGAAGGGGGCCGACGGCGTGTGCAAGCCGTCCGCCTGGAGCGCGAAGGATCATCGCCCGACGCTCGAGGTCGATCTGTATCAGGCGAGCGTCAAGGGTTCGACCGACGCCTCGGTTCCCGAGCTGATCAAGAACGGCACGATCAAGATGACGAAGATCGCGACCGTGAAGCTGCCGCGCAAGCAGGAGTGGCTCGGCTGGTGAGCGGGGGCCGCGCAATCGGCGCGCGACGTCATGGCGCAGCCGCAGCGTACTGAGCGGGCCGGCGCGGCGGCTGCCGCCGCGCCGCTGCTCGCGCTCAACAACGTCGAGGTCGTGTACAACGACGTCATCCTCGTGCTGCGCGGCCTGAGCCTCAAGGTGCCGGAAGGGCAGATCGTGGCGCTGCTCGGCGCGAACGGTGCCGGCAAGTCGACCGCCCTCAAGGCCATCTCGGGGCTGCTCAAGGCGGAGGACGGCGAGGTGACCCGCGGCGACATCGTGTTCGGGGGGGAGCGCATCAACGGGCTCGAGCCCGACGAGATCGTGCGTCGCGGCATCTTCCAGGTCATGGAAGGGCGGCGAATCATCGCCGACATGACCGTGGCGGAGAACCTCCGGCTCGGCGCGTTCACCCGGGGCGGCGTGGACGTGCGGGCCGACATGGAGCGCGTGTACAGCTACTTCCCGCGTCTGCGCGAGCGCACGGGCCTGGCCGGCTACCTCTCGGGGGGCGAGCAGCAGATGCTCGCGATCGGCCGCGCGCTGATGGCGCGGCCGAAGCTGATTCTCATGGACGAACCCTCGATGGGCCTGTCGCCGCTCCTCGTGCGGGAGGTGTTCGGCATCATCGAGCGCCTCAACCGCGAGCTCGGCGTCACGATACTGCTCGTCGAGCAGAACGTGCGCGCCGCGCTGCAGATCGCCCACTACGGCTACGTGATGGAGCAGGGCAAGGTGGTGCTCGACGGCACCGCCGAGGCGCTCGCGAACAACGAGGACGTGAAGGAGTTCTATCTCGGCGGAAGCGAAGAGCGGAAGTCGTTCAAGAACATCAAGTCCTTCAAGCGGCGCAAGCGCTGGTTGTAGCGCGGCCCGCAGGAGCGGACCCGCAGGGAAGGCGTCGGAACCGCCGCCTGCGGCGGACGGCGATTCTGCGGTCGGAATCGTGAGGAAGGTGCGCGGCGGTGAGCGGCCGGGCTCCCGCGCACGGAGGACATGCCATGAGCCACTTTGACGCCCTCGAAACACGGGATCCCGAAGAGCGCGAGCGCGCGCTGTTCGCCGCGCTGCCGCGTCTGGTCGCGAAGGCGAAGCGCAGCGCCCCGTACTTCGCGGAGCGGTTCGCGGACATCGAGCCCGGGGACATCACGAGCCGGGAAGCGCTGGCGCGCCTGCCGGTCACGCGCAAGAGCGAGCTGCACGCGCTGCAGCGCCGGCGGCTGCCCTTCGGCGGCATGACCACCGTCGCGCCCGGCGTGCTCGGGAAGATCTTCGTGTCGCCCGGACCGATCTACGATCCGGAAGCGCGGCAGGAGGACTACTGGCGGCTCGCGCGCTCGCTCTACGCGGCGGGATTTCGCGCCGGCGATCTCGTGCAGAACTGCTTCTCCTACCACCTGACGCCCGCCGGCTCGATGCTCGAGAGCGGGCTGCTCGCGCTCGGCTGCGCCGTCATTCCGGGCGGCGTGGGGCAGACGGAGCTCCAGGTCGCGACCATGGCCGACCTGCGTCCAGCCGGCTACACAGGGACGCCGTCGTTTCTGCGCATATTGCTCGAGAAGGCGGACGAGCTCGGGCACGACTTCGGATTCCTCAAGAAGGCGCTCGTGTCCGGCGAGGCCTTCCCGCCGTCGCTGCGCGATGCGCTGATCGCGCGCGGCGTGCAGGCGTTCCAGGCGTACGCGAGCGCGGACCTCGGCGCGATCGCCTACGAGACCGAGGCGCGCGAAGGCCTCGTGGTGGACGAAGGCGTGATCGTCGAGATCGTCCGGCCGGGCACGGGCGAGCCCGTGCCCGACGGCGAAGTGGGCGAGGTCGTGGTCACCGTGTTCAACGAGACGTATCCGCTCATCCGCTTCGGCACGGGCGACCTGTCCGCCGTGCTGCCCGGGCTGAGCCCCTGCGGGCGCACGAACATGCGCATCAAGGGTTGGATGGGGCGCGCCGACCAGACCACGAAGGTTCGCGGGCTGTTCGTGCATCCGCACCAGATCGCCGACGTAGTGCGGCGTTTCCCGGTGATCCGGCGCGCGCGGGTGATCGTCGACTCGCTCAACGGCGCGGATCGCATGCGCGTGCTGTGCGCCATCGACGGGGCGAACGCCCCGGAGGGCTTGAAGCAGCAGGTCGAGAACGCGGTGCGCGACATCACGCGCCTGCGCGGCGAGGTCGAGTTCGTGGAACCCGGCGCGCTCCCGAACGACGGCAAGGTCATCGAAGACCTGCGCAAGGTGAGCTGAGCGCGCGACGCTCCCGCCGGCGTAAGGGGCTCTCCGGCGCTGCGCCCGGCCGGATCGGGAGGCCGGCCGACGGCGGGCGATCCTCGAGGGCGCGGGCAGGCGCAAGGCCGCTGCGCGGCGCGAAGGAACGATAGGCCCGCAACCGAATCCAAAATGTAGGCTGAGCGCACCGGCGGCGTGCCTGCGCCGCCGGTGCGAAGAACCGCCGCAGGCTGCATAGGGAGATGATGCATGCGGGACAACCCGTTGTTGAAGCTACGCGCGCTCGGGCAGAGCATCTGGCTCGATTTCATCAACCGCGAGCTGCTGCGCAGCGGGACGCTGCAGCGACTCATCGAGGCCGACGGGCTTGCCGGTCTCACCTCCAATCCCGCGATCTTCGCCAAAGCGATCGGGCAGACCGGGCAGTACGACGAGGCGATCCGCGCGCGCCTCGGCGAACGCCTCGACACGAAAGCGCTCTACGAAGCGCTGGCGCTCGAGGACGTGCAGGCGGCCGCCGACATCTTCAGTCCCGTGTACAGCGCGACGCGGGGGCGCGACGGCTACGTGAGCCTCGAAGTGTCGCCGCACCTCGCGCACGACGCGGCGGCGACCGTCGAGGAGGCGCGGCGTCTGTGGGCCGCGTTCGACCGGCCGAATGCGATGATCAAGGTTCCGGCGACGCGTGCCGGTCTCGAGGCGATCCGGACGCTGATCGCCGAAGGGATCAACGTCAACGTCACCCTCATCTTCGGGCTTGCGCGGTACCGGGAGGTCGTCGAGGCGTTCCTCGCGGGGCTAGAGACGCGTGCCGCGGCGGGCGGCCCGGTCGACGGCATCGCGTCCGTCGCGAGCTTCTTCCTCAGCCGCATCGATACGCTGGTCGATGCGCGCCTCGACGCCATGGGTACCGAGGAGGCGCGCGCGCTGCGAGGCCAGGCGGCGATCGCGTCGGCGCGGCTCGCCTATCAGCACTACAAGCGGTGGACCGCGAGCGAGCGCTGGCGCCGCCTGGCGGAGCTGGGCGCGCAGCCGCAGCGGCTGCTCTGGGCGTCGACCTCGACCAAAGACCCGCGCTACAGCGACATCAAGTACGTGGAGGCGCTGATCGGTCCGGAGACGGTGAACACCGTGCCGCCGGAAACGCTCGCCGCCTACCGCGAACGCGGGCGTCCGGCGCTGCGGCTCGAAACCGACCTGCTCGAGGCGATGGCGCTGCCGGACGCGCTCGAACGCCTCGGTATATCGCTCGAGTCCGCGAGCGCCGAGCTCGAGCGCGAGGGCGTGCGCAGGTTCGTGGAGCCCTTCGACGAGCTGCTCGGCGCCCTCGCGGAGCGCGCGCGGCGGCTGCAAGCGCGCGCATGAGCGCTGCGGCCCGCGCCGAAGGCACGCCCGCTTTCCGCGCCGTCATCTTCGACATGGACGGCGTGGTGACGCGCACCGCAGGGCTGCATGCGGCGGCGTGGAAGGAACTGTTCGATCAGTATCTCGAGGAGCGCGTGCGCCGCGGGCAGCCCGCGTTCCGGCCGTTCGATCCCCGAGCCGATTACCTCGCGTACGTGGACGGCAAGCCGCGCTACGAAGGCGTGAAGAGCTTCCTGGCGGCGCGCGGTATCCGGCTCCCGTTCGGCGATCCGGGGGACGGTCCCGAGGCGGAGACGGTGTGCGGACTCGGCAACCGCAAAGACGCGCTGTTCGAGAAGCGCCTGCGGGCGGGGCAGGTCGAGACGTACGCGTCCACGCTCGCGCTCATCGAGGCGCTGCGCGCGGCCGGGATCGCGGTGGCGGTCGTGACCGCGAGCCGCCACGGGCGCGAGGTGCTCCGCAGCGTGCGGCTCGAGGAGCTGTTCGACGTGATCATCGACGGCGTCGAGGCGGCGGCACGGGGGTTGCCCGGCAAGCCCGATCCCGCCACGTTTCGCGCGGCGGCCGAGCGCCTCGGCGTGCCTCCCGCCGAAGCGGTGGTGGTCGAGGATGCAGCCGCGGGCGTGCTCGCCGGCGACCGCGGCGGATTCGGTCTCGTGGTCGGCGTCGATCGCGGCGGCAACCGCGAAGCGCTCGTGCGCAGCGGGGCCGACGTGGTGGTGTCGGATCTCGGCGAGCTCAGCGTGGCGGCGCTCGATGCGCGCTTTCGCGAGCAGGCGCGGGCGCGCGCGGTCGGGCCGGCGACGCCGGAAGAGGCGTGGCGCGTCGAGCAGGAAGGCTTCGATCCGGCGCGCGAGCACGAGATGGAGACCCTTTTCACCGTGGGCAACGGCTACCTGGGTGTGCGCGGTGCGCTCGACACCCCGCTGCCGGCGTCGCAGGCCGATCTCTTCATTGCCGGCATCTACGACCGCAAGCGCGGCGAGCTTCCCTATTCGGAGCTCGAGTTCATGACGGAGGGCCGCGGCGACTACGCCTACAGCGAGCTCGTCTCGCTGCCGTTTCCGTTCCGGCTGCGCATCGCCGTGGACGGGCAGACGCTCGACATGGTGCAGGGACCGTGGCGATCACTGCGGCGGGTGCTCGACCTGCGCGCCGGCCGCCTGCACCTGCGCTACCTGTTCCAGGACGAGCAGGGGCGGCGCACCGCGATCGAGACCTGGCGCGCGGCCTCGGCCGCCGATCCGCATCTGCTGATGCAGGAAGTGCGCGTCACCTGCGAGAACTTCGACGCGCTGGTCGAGATCGACGGGTCGCTCCACGACCCGGAGCTCGCCGCGCATCACCCCCACGTGACGCCGGCGGAACCGGTGCGGTTCGACGGCGGGGAGCTGCGCGTCTACGACACCGGGGCGTCCGGGTTTCGCATCGCGATCGCGACGCGCATGCGTCTCGACGGCGAGCCGCAGGACACGGTGTACGTGCAGGCAGCGGGCAAGGCGTGCGTGCCGCTGCGCTGGCGGCGCTACGTTTCCGTGTACACCAGCCGCGACGGCGGCGATCCCGCTGCGCGGGCGCAGGCGCACGTGCGTGCGCTCTCCTGGGGGGAATTCGATGCACTGTGCGCGGCGCACGAGGCGCGCTGGGCCGAGCATTGGCGCGCGGCCGACGTGCACATCGGCGGCAGCCCGCCGACCACGCAGGCGCTGCGCTTCAACGCCTACCATCTGCGGATCGCGGCGAGCGGCGACCCGAGGACCTCCATCGGCGCGCGCACGCTCTCGGGACGCGCCTACGAGGGGCACGTCTTCTGGGACGTTGAGGTGTTCATGCTGCCGTTCTTCCTGCATACGCACCCCGAGCTCGCGCGGGCGCTGCTCCTCTACCGCTACCACACCCTCGACGGTGCGCGCCGGCGGGCGGCCGAGCTCGGCTACCGCGGCGCCTGCTACGCCTGGGAATCGACCGTGACCGGTGCGGACGTCACGCCGCGGCAGATCGTGCTCAAGACAAGCGGGAAGGTGATTCCTATTTATACCGGCTTCGAGCAGGTGCACGTCACGGCCGACGTCGCCTACGGCGTATGCCGCTACGTCGAGGCGACCGGAGACGAGGCGTTCCTGGCGGAGGCGGGCGCCGAGATCCTGTTCGAGACGGCGCGCTTCTGGACGAGCCGCTGCACCCGCCGCGGCGACGTTTACCATATTAATGCGGTCACGGGACCGGACGAGTATCACCACACGGTGGACGACAACGCCTATACGAACTGGATGGCGCGCTTCAACCTCGAGCAGGCGGCGCGCGCATGGCGCTGGCTCGCGCAACGTCATCCGGACCGCTGGCGCGCGCTGTGCGCGCGGCTCGGGCTCACCGAGGACGACACCGCCGAATGGCTGGCCGTGGCGGCGAAGCTCTATTGCCCCGAGCCCGACGAGTCGCGGCCGATCGAGCAGTTCCGCGGCTACTTCGAGCGGCGCGACTACCGGGTGCGGCCGGAGGAACGCTTCCATCCGCCGCTGCGCCGGCTGTTCGAGGCGGAAGCCGTGAACGCCTCGCAGCTCATCAAGCAGGCCGACGTGCTGATGCTGCCGTACCTCTTTCCCGAGCGCTTCAGCGACCGCGCGCTGGCCGTCAACTACGACTACTACGAGCCCCGCACCGACCACGGGAGCAGCCTTTCGCCGCCGGTTCACGCGGCGCTCGCCATGCGCCTCGGCCGCGAGGCGGAGGCGCTCGAGTACTGGCGCCACAGCCTCTGGCTCGATCTCTCAAACGCCATGGGCAACAGCGCGCTCGGCGTGCATGCCGCCACCATGGGCGGCACCTGGAGCACGCTGGTGTTCGGTTTTCTCGGCGTCCGCTTCGGCCCCGACGGGCCGCGGGTCGAGCCCGCGGCCGTACGCACGCCGCC
>DATCLR010000180.1:0-11678 GCA_036563785.1 Burkholderiales bacterium
GAACCTGCACTGGCCGTACCTGAAGGCGGAAGCGCCGACGGCGGACGAGCTGCTGCGGGAGATCTCCGGCAAGGCGGTGACCGATCTCAAGGATCCCAACGACCCGACGAAGGTGGTCCTCGCCGCGGGACAGCAGGTTCCGGGCTTCGGCGCGCTGCGCGACGACGGTTCGACCTCGTGCGGCAACTGGCTCTACAGCGGCTGCTACTCGGAGGCGGGCAACCTCACCGCGCGCCGCAGCACCCGCGATCCTTCGGGGCTCGGCACGTATCCGGAATGGGGTTTCTCGTGGCCGGCGAACCGGCGCATTCTCTACAACCGCGCCTCCGCCGACCCGTCCGGGAAGCCCTGGGACCCGACGCGCAAGTACGTTCACTGGGACGGGGCGAAGTGGACGGGGCCGGACGTGCCGGACATGGCGCCTAGCGCGGCGCCCGAGAAAGGCGTCGGCCCGTTCATCATGAACCCCGAAGGCGTGGCGCGGCTGCACGCCATCGCCATGGCCGAGGGGCCGTTCCCGGAGCATTACGAACCGTTCGAGAACCCGGTCGGCGTGAACCTCATGTGCCCCGACAACCCGAAAGCCGTCAGCAACCCGGCGGCGCGGGTGTACAAGGGCGACCTCGAGGCGTTCGGCAAGCCGTCGGAGTTCCCGTACGCCGCGACGACGTACCGGCTCACGGAGCACCATCACTTCTGGACCAAGCATGCGCGGTCCAACGCGATCGTGCAGCCGGCGCCGTTCGTCGAGATCGGCGAGGAGCTGGCAAAGGAGAAGGGAATCAAGAGCGGCGACATGGTGCGGGTGCGCTCCAACCGCGGCCAGGTGGTGGCAACGGCCGTGGTCACGAAGCGCATACGCGCGCTCGATGTCAACGGCAAGAAGGTGCACACCGTCGGCATCCCCATTCACTGGGGTTTCAAAGGCGTCACGCAGAACGGCTACCTCGCCAACGCGCTGACGCCTTACGTCGGTGACGCGAACTCCCAGACGCCGGAATACAAGGCGTTCATCGTGAACATCGAGAAGGTATAAGGGGGCGCGCCATGGCATCGTTGCAATCGCTCAACATCACCGCCCGCTCCGCCCAGACCACGCCCGCGCCGAGCGTGCGCGAGACCGAGGAAGTCGCCAAGCTCATCGACGAGTCGAAGTGCATCGGCTGCAAGGCGTGCCAGGTCGCCTGCATGAACTGGAACGACCTGCGCGACGAGGTGGGCACCAACGTCGGCGTCTACGACAATCCGCAGGATCTGACGGCCAGCTCGTGGACGCTGATGCGCTTCTTCGAGGTGGAGACGGAGCCTGGCAAGCTCGAGTGGCTGATCCGCAAGGACGGCTGCCTGCACTGCGCCGACCCGGGGTGCCTCAAGGCGTGCCCGTCGCCGGGCGCCATCGTGCAGTACTCGAACGGGATCGTCGATTTCGTCTCCGAGAACTGCATCGGCTGCGGCTACTGCATCACCGGCTGCCCGTTCAACATCCCGCGCCTTTCGAAGAAGGACGGCAAGGCCTACAAGTGCACGTTCTGCTCCGACCGCGTCGCGGCCGGCGAGGCGCCGGCGTGCGCCAAGGCTTGCCCGACAGGCGCTATCACCTTCGGCGCCAAGGCGGACGTGAAGACGTACGCCGAGAAGCGCGTCCTCGAGCTCAAGGAGCGCGGCTACGTCGCGGCGGGCATCTACGATCCGCCGGGCGTCGGCGGAACGCACGTCATGTACGTGCTCAAGCACGCCGACAAGCCGGAGCTCGAAGGGCTGCCGAAGGATCCGCAGGTGAGCCCGCTGGTGAGCCTCTGGAAAGGCGTGACCAAGCCGGTGATGAGCGCGATCCTCGGGATCGCCGCGCTCGCCGGGTTCTTCCACTACATGTCGGTCGGCCCGAAGGAGACCGAAGAAGACGGCGACAAGTGAGGAGACACATGGCGAACAACCTGATCCCCCGCTACACGGCGTCCGAACGCAGGAACCACTGGATCGTGGCGATCACCTTCGTGCTCGCCGCGCTCGGCGGTCTGGCGCTGTTCCATCCGTCGTTCTTCTGGCTCACGGGGCTGTTCGGCAGCGGCACGTGGACGCGCATACTGCATCCCTTCATCGGCGTGGTGATGGCGATATTCTTCGCGGGCCTATACTTCCGGTTCCGCAGGGACAACAAGCTGGCGCCCGCCGATCGCGAATGGTTGCAGCACTTCGGCGAGATGCTGCGCAACCGGGAGCCGCAGATCGACACCGGCAAGTACAACGCCGGCCAGAAGTACATATTCAAGCTGCAGGCGCTCACGGTGCTGCTGCTCCTTCTCTCCGGCATCGTGATGTGGCAGCCCTACTTCGCGCCGGCGTTCTCGGTGACGTGGCTCCGCATCGCCGCCGTCGTGCACGCCTTCTCCGCGTTCCTGCTCATCCTCGGAATCATCGTACACGTGTACGCCGCGATCTGGGTCAGGGGGTCCATGCGCGCGATGACGCGCGGCACCGTGACGCGCGCCTGGGCGAAGCAGCACCATCCGGCCTGGTATCGCGAAGTCGCCAAGACGGCTAAATGAAGGAGATCGAGCCGAGGCCGGATCTGATACAGCCCGCAGGCGAGATCCCGCGCCTGCGGGCGCCCGAGCGCACGTTGTTCCGCGCGCGGGCCGAGCGCCTGCGGGCGCTCGCGGACGGTCACTCGCTCGCCGATTACCTGCGCTTTCTCGCGGACCTCGCGGCGGCGCAGGACGAAACCCTCCGTCTGTTCGAAGGCGTGCCGCTGCCTGACGAGACGCAGCTCGCCCGCTGCCGCGAGCACCGGCTCGCGCCCCTCGGCGTGAGCGCCTGGAGGCGGGCGCCGGCGTGGCGTGACGCGCTGCAGCATATCCTGCGCGCCCTCGCGCGCACGGAGCTTCCCGCCTCGGCGCGGGCTGCGATAGAGCGCCTCGAGCAGAGCGAGACGGCGTTTCTCGAGCGCACGGCCGATGCGCTCCTGGGGGGCGAGTACGAAAGAGTCGACCGCAGCATGGCGCCGTTCGTCGCGGCGGCCCTGCAGGCCTACTGGCTGCATATGACGGCGACCCTCGGCACGGAGGCGTTCGGCCAGCTCGACACGCCCTACCTGTGCCCGGCCTGCGGCTCCCCGCCGGTGTCGAGCGTGGTCCGCAACGGCGCCAACGATCGCGGGCTGCGCTACCTCACCTGCTCGCTTTGCAGCCTCCAGTGGCACGCGCCGCGCATCAAGTGCGTGTTCTGCGAAAAGACCGACGGGCTCTCGTACTACGCGATCGAGGGCGGCAACGGCGCGGTCAAGGCCGAGAGCTGCGAGTCGTGCATGTGCTACCTCAAGGTCATGTACCTCGAGAAGGACCCGAAGCTCGATGTCCTCGCCGACGACGTCGCCAGCGTTGCGCTCGACATCCTGATGTCGGAGTCCGGGGTTTTCCGAAACGGAGTGAATTTCTTCCTGCTGGGCGGAACCACATAGCCCGCGGCCGGCCGTCGTCCGGGCAGATTCGAGCGGAACAGTCCTTGGTCCAAGTGCAGAGTCCGCAGCGCGCCGTATCGTTGCCGGCGGTCGATAAGGTGCTGAACCTGCCCGCAGTGCGCGCCTTGAGCGCACGCTACGGTCACGCCGTCGTTACCCGCGCCGTCCGCTCCCTTCTCGCGGAAATGCGCCGGACCCTGCTCTCCGGCGCCCCGATTCCGGCGGCCGATCTCGAGGAGCCCGGGCTCGCGCAGCGCCTCCGGAACGATCTCGAGGCCGCCGCCCGGCCGAAGCTTCGGCGCGTCTTCAACCTGACCGGCACGGTGCTGCACACGAACCTCGGCCGCGCCCTCCTCCCCGACGAAGCCGTCGAGGCTGTCGTTCGGGCGATGCGCTATCCCTGCAACGTCGAGTTCGACCTGGAGGGCAATACGCGCGGCGACCGCGACGAGATCGTTGCCGGCCTCCTCGCCGAGCTCACGGGATGCGAGGCCGCGACGGTCGTCAACAACAACGCCGCGGCGGTCCTCCTCGCGCTCAACACCCTCGCGCGCGGCCGCGAGGTGATCGTCTCGCGCGGCGAGCTGATCGAGATCGGCGGCGCCTTCCGGCTGCCCGACATCATGGCGCGGGCCGGCTGCCGGCTGCGCGAGATCGGCACGACCAACCGCACACACCTGCACGACTACGCCGATGCCGTCGGTCCGAAGACCGCGCTCATCCTCAAGGCGCACACCAGCAACTACGTGGTGCAGGGCTTCACCGCCTCGGTCGAGGAAACTGCGCTCGCCCGGCTCGCGCGCGAGCGCGGGCTGCCGTTCCTGGTGGATCTCGGCAGCGGCGCGCTGATCGACCTGTCGCGCTGGGGGCTGCCGAAAGAGCCGACGGTGCGCGAGACCCTGGAGCACGGCGCCTCGCTCGTGACCTTCAGCGGCGACAAGCTCCTCGGCGGTCCGCAGGCCGGCCTCATCGTCGGCGAACGGTCGCTCGTCGCCAAGATCAAGAAGAACCCGATCAAACGAGCCCTGCGCGTCGACAAGATCACGCTCGCCGCTCTGGAGGCGGTGCTCGCCCTCTACCGCGACCCCGACCGCCTCGCCGAACGCCTGACGACGCTGCGGCTGCTGACGCGCAGCCGCGAAGACATCGCCGCCGCCGCGCAACGCCTGCGGCCGGCGCTCGAGCGCGCGCTCGCGGGCCGGGCGCACGTGACCGTGGAGGACTGCGCGAGTCAGATCGGCAGCGGGGCGCTTCCGGTCGAGTCGCTCCCGAGCGCCGCGCTCGTCGTGCGACCGCTCAAGCCCGGTAAGGGCGAAGGCCGCTTCCTGGCGGCCGTCGAGGCCGCGTTCCGGCGCCTGCCGCTGCCCGTCATCGGACGCGTGCACGCGGGCGCCTACTGGCTCGACCTGCGCTGCCTGGAGCAGGAGGCGGAGTTCGAAGCTCAGCTCGCGCAACTGGAGCTGCCCGCATGATCATCGGCACCGCCGGCCATATCGACCACGGCAAGACGTCGCTGATCAAGGCGCTGACCGGCGTCGATACCGACCGGCTGAAGGAGGAGAAGGCGCGCGGCATCTCGATCGAGCTCGGCTACGCGTTCCTGCCGCTCGAGAACGGCGTGCTCGGTTTCATCGACGTGCCCGGCCACGAGAAGTTCGTCGATCACATGGTCTCGGGCGCGACAGGTATCGACTACGTGCTGCTCGTCGTCGCCGCCGACGACGGACCGATGCCTCAGACCGCGGAGCACCTCGACATCGTGCAGCTCCTCGGCGTGCGCCACGGCACGATCGCGCTCACCAAGATCGACCGCTGCGACGCTGCGCGGCGCGCCGCCGCGGAGAAGGAGATACGCGCGCTCGTCGCCGATACCTTCCTGCGCGATGCGCCGATCTTCCCGGTATCGAGCCTCACCCGGGAAGGGCTCGATGCGCTCAAAGCGCACCTCGTGACGGAAGCCGCGACGGCGGAGCGGGCGCGCCCGGGCGCCGGGTTCCGTCTGGCCGTGGATCGCTGCTTCACCCTGGACGGCGTCGGCACGGTGGTCACCGGCACGGCGTTCGCGGGCGCGATACGAGTCGGCGACGAGGTGATCATCACTCCGCGCGGGCTCTCGGCGCGCGTGCGCAGCATCCACGCGCAGAACCGCAAGAGCGACGTCGGACGCGCGGGCGAGCGCTGCGCGCTCGCCCTCTCGGGCGTCGTCAAGGAGGACATCGCGCGCGGCGACTGGGTGGTCGCACCGCGCCTGCATGCGCCGACCGACCGCCTGGACGTACGGCTGCGCCTCTCGCCGCGGGAAACGAAGCCGCTCCGGCACTGGACCGCCGTTCACCTGCATCTCGGCGCCGCGCACGTCATGGCGCGCATCGCCCTGCTCGACGTCGAGCAGCTCGCCCCGGGCGGGGCGTGCCTCGCCCAGATCGTGACCGAGCGCCCGATCGGGGCGCTGGCCGGCGACGGCTTCATCGTGCGCGACGCCGCCGGCGCGAGGACGCTCGGCGGCGGACAGGTGCTCGATCCGTTCCCGCCGGCGCGCCGGCGCAAGACCCCGCAACGGCTCGCGCTGCTCGCCTGCATGGAGGAGCCCGATCCCGGGCGGCGCATCGTCGCGCTGGTCGAACAGTCGCCGTACGGGCTCGATCTCGCGAAAGCGCTTTGCGCCGGCAACCTGGCGCCGGAGGATATCGCGCTCGGCGCCTCGACGGTTCGGGTGCGCGATCAGAACATCGACCGCGCGTTCACCGCAGCCGCCTGGGACAAGCTCGCAAGGCACCTGCTCGAGCAGCTCGCCGCGTTCCACGCGAAGCACCCCTACGAGCTCGGCCCCGATCTCGGGCGCATACGCCGCATGTGGTTCCCGCAGCTCGATCCGCCGGTCGTCGCCGCGCTCGCCGAAAGCCTGCTCGCGCAGCGCCGCCTCGCCCGCAGCGGCCCCTGGTGGCGCCTGCCGGAGCATCAGGTGCGGCTTACCCAGCGCGAGGAGGATCTGGCGAAGCGGGCGCTCGGGCTGGTCGAAGCGGGCGGCTTCAATCCGCCCTGGGTGCGCGACATGGCGCGCACGCTGCGCGTGGGCGAGTCGGAGCTCAGGCTCCTCATGCTGCAGCTCACCCGGCGCGGCGATGTCTTCCAGGTCGTCAAGGACCTGTTCTACTCGCGCTCGGCGATCGCGCGCCTCGCCCGCATCGCCAAGGAAATCGAGGACGCCGACGGCGCCGTGCGGGCGGCGGCGTTCCGCGACCGCATCGGCACCGGGCGCAAGCGCGCGATCCAGATTCTCGAGTTCTTCGACCGCGTCGCCTTCACGCGCCGCACCCGCGACGATCACCGCATCCGCGGCGACAATCTCCTCCGTCTCGAGGAGCACGCATGATCGAGCTGCACGGCTGCAAGTTTCCCGAGACGCTCTACTACCACGTCGAGCACAACGTCTGGGTGCGCCGGGACGACGACGGCCTCGCGACGGTCGGCGCCACGAGCTACGGCTGCGCGCTCGCGGGCGAGTTCATGGGCTTCGTGCCGAAGCCGGTGGGCACGTTCGTGGCGCGCGACAGGGGCTTCGCGGTCGTCGAGCTCTTCAAGGTAGTGCACGCCGTGCACGCGCCGCTCAGCGGACGCATCGTCGCCGTCAACTCCGCCGCCGAGGCGGATCCGGCGCTGATCATGCGCGACCCGTACGGCGAAGGCTGGATGGTGCGCTTCGAGCCCGCCGACTGGGCGGGCGAGTCGGCCGCACTCCTCACCGGAGGCGACGCCATAGCCGCCGCGTTCCGCGAACGGATGCGGCTGGACGGATTTCCGAACGCGGCGGCGCCGGGCGGCTGAGGCATGGAAGAGCGTTCCGAGCGGCGCCGCCGGTGCGCGATCCTGCTGTGGGCCACGGACCCGGCCGACCCGCAGCGCTGCGCCGCGCCCTTCTTTCATGCGATGGCGGCCGCGGCGATGGACGCCGAGGTCGAGGTATATTTCGCCAGCGGCTCCGTGCGCCTGCTGGTGCGGGGCGTGGCCGAAGCGTTGACGGCCATGCCCGGAGAGAAGACGACGATTTACGACTTCATGCAGCGGGCGGCCGCCCAGGGCGTCAAGTTCTACGCCTGCCCGCAGGCGCTGCAGTCGCACGGCATCGATCCCGCGCAGCTCGTGCCCGAGTGCACGGGCACGGCCGGAGCGACCGCGTTCATGGCGCGCGCGCTCGACGCGTCGTGGACCACGTTGAGCTTTTGACGAAAGCGTATAAGAATTCGCGATGCTCATCGGAAGAGAAACGCACCCCGGTGGGGCGCCCTGACTTCAAATCAGGGAAGGGCCGTCAGTCGGTCCTTGGTGGGTTCGACTCCCATTCTCTTCCGCCACTTCCTGCAGCCCTCCACGCGGAGACTGCGTGAACCGTCGCCGGTACGGCGCAACGCACATCGCCTCCGCCGCTTTCTCGGTGCGGGCGATGATCCCGACAACGAGCTGGAGGATGCACCGTGAATCGACGTCACTTCCTGCAGACCACCGGAGCGTTCGCCGTCGCCGCGCCGATTCCGGGAATCGCGCGCGGCGAAGCCGCGTTCGATCCGCGTCCCGGTCCGTGGCGCACGTTCGAGATCAAGACGCGCATCGAGGTGCTCAACCCGTCCGGGACGACGCGCGTCTGGGTGCCGATTCCCTCGATGAACGAGCCCGACTGGGTGCGTTCGCTCGACAGCGAGTGGAGCGGCAACGCGCGCAAGGCGGAGATCGTGACCGACCGGAAGTACGGCGCGCGCATGGTCTACGCCGAATGGGGTCCGGGCGACCGTGAGCCGGCGCTCGAGGTCGTCAGCCGCTTCTCGTCGCGCGACCGCGCCGTCGATCTCGCCGAGCCCGGCCGCGCCGCGCCGCTTTCTCCCGACGAGGTCCGTTTGTACACCGCGCCGACCAGGCTCATCCCGACCGACGGTGTCGTGCTCGCGACGGCGCGCAAGATCACGCGCAACGCGCGCACCGACATCGAGAAGGCGCGCGCGATCTACGAGTGGGTGGTCGAGAACACGTTCCGCAACCCGAAGACGCGCGGCTGCGGGCTCGGCGACATCCGGTTCATGCTCGAGACCGGCGACCTCGGCGGAAAGTGCGCCGACCTGAACGCCCTCTTCGTCGGGCTCGCGCGCGCCGTCGGCCTGCCCGCCCGCGACGTCTACGGCATCCGCGTCGCGCCGTCGAAGTTCGGCTACAAGAGCCTCGGCGCCGGCGGCGCGAACATAACGCGCGCCCAGCACTGCCGCGCGGAGGTGTACCTGACGGGCTACGGCTGGGTGCCGGTCGATCCCGCCGACGTGCGCAAGGTCGTTCTCGAGGAGCCGCCCGGACAGCTTCCGCTCGACCATCCCAAGGTCGTGCAGGCGCGGCGCACGCTCTTCGGTGCATGGGAAGGGAACTGGCTGCCCTACAACGTGGCTCACGACGTCGAGCTGCCGTATTCGAACGGCCCGCCGCTGGGCTTCCTGATGTATCCGCAGGGAGAGACCGCCGCCGGACGCCTCGACAGCCTCGACCCCGACACGTTCCACTACGAGATCACATCGAGGGAGATCACGGCGTGACGGTCGCCCGCACCGACACGCCGCTCAGCCACGGGGACACGCGATGAAAGCCGTCGAAACACCCGAACCTCCGGCCGTGCGGTTGACCTCGCTGTCTCACGGCGGCGGGTGCGGCTGCAAGATCGCGCCGGCAGCGTTGGCGCAGATTCTCGCCGACCTTCCCGGCGCGCTGCGCGATCCGGCGCTGCTGGTCGGCACCGAGACGAGCGACGACGCCGCGGTTTACCGCCTGAACGACGAGCAGGCGCTCGTGGCGACCACGGACTTCTTCATGCCCATCGTCGACGATCCGTACGACTTCGGCCGCATCGCCGCGACCAACGCGCTGTCGGACGTCTACGCCATGGGCGGCCGCCCGCTGTTCGCGCTCGCGATCGTCGGCATGCCGCTCGAGAAGCTCCCGGTCGAGACGATACAGCGGATACTCGCGGGCGGCGCCGACGTCTGCCGCGCCGCGGGCATTCCGGTCGCCGGCGGCCATTCCATCGACTCGGTGGAGCCGATCTACGGTCTGGCCGTCGTCGGGCTCGTGCATCCCGCACGTGTCAAGCGCAACAGCGTCGCGCGCGCGGGAGACGCCGTGATCCTGGGCAAGCCGCTCGGCGTGGGTATCCTCAGCGCCGCGCTGAAGAAGGGCGAGCTCGACGAGGAGGGCTACCGCCAGATGGTGGCGACGACGACGAAGCTGAACAGCGTCGGCGCCCGCCTGGCCGAGCTTCCCGGCGTTCACGCGCTCACCGACGTCACCGGCTTCGGCCTGCTCGGACACCTCGGCGAAATCTGCCGCGGATCCGGCCTGGGCGCCCGCATCGCGTTCGAGTCCGTGCCGCTGATCCCCGCAGCACGCACGCTCGCACAGGCCGGCGTCACCACCGGGGCGGCCAGGCGCAACTGGGCGAGCTACGGCATTGCGGTGCGGCTTCCTCCGGACGTGGCGCCCTGGCAGCAGGCGCTGCTCTGCGACCCGCAGACGAGCGGCGGACTGCTGGTCACCTGTGCGCCGGAGGCCGTGGACGAGGTGCTGCGGGCGTTCCGCGACGACGGCTTCGATGCGGCGGCGCCGATCGGGACCATGGTGGCGGGTGAGCCGGTGATCGCGGTCGAGCAGCAAAGCGCGGCCGCGGCCGCCGCGATGTAGTCGCCCTCGCCTGCCCGGCACCAGGACCAGCCGCGGGAACGGCCCCGCGGCGGGCGGGGAACGCTCGCTCCGCGGGACCGCCCGCCGCGTTGCCGGGCCCCGATGGAGTGGCCCACACCGTACGCCTTGCCGCCCGAGGGTTACGAGCCTCTAGCGCCCTGCCCGGGCCGACCTTGGTGCCCGCGCGGCGATCCGAGTACCATGCCGACTTCGACCCGCTATTCCCGGATGTCCGGGAAAGTCGAGGTCCTTCACCAGCACCAGCTATGGGGAAGGCTCCCGCCGTCCGGTTGATTCCCGCCATTGTCTGGCACCCGGTCGATGCTCCGGGTACCACGCTCGACGAGCGGCTGCTGCGTCTGCTCGCCGCGATCGGGCGGCACGCCACGCTGCGCGCCGCGGCTGCGGCCACCGGGCTTTCGTACCGCGCCGCGTGGGGGCTGCTCGCGGACACCGCGCGGCTGCTGGGCGTTTCCCTGGTCGAGCTTCATCAGGGCCGCGGCGCGCGCCTGACGCCGGCGGGCCGCCAGCTCCTCGACGCCAATGAGCGGCTGTTGCAGCGGCTGCAGAACGAATCGGTCGCGATTCACCTCCCCCTCGATAAAGCCGCGCCCAGGCGCGCACCGGGACGCCCGCCGCTCACCATCTCCGCCAGCCACGATCTGCTGCTCGCGGCTTTCTGCGAGCAATGGGCGAGACCGGAAGGCATCGTGAACGATCTCGTGTTTCGCGGAAGCCTCGAAAGCCTCAAAGCGCTCGCACGCGGCGATGCCGATATCGCCGGCTTTCATTCCGTCGCTCCGCTCGGCGACGGGCTGCACTGCGGCGTCCGCCGCCTGCTCGATCCCAGACGCGACGTCCTGCTGCGCTTCGCCGAGCGCGAACAGGGCCTGATCGTTCCCAAAGGAAACCCGCGCGGGCTGCGTTCGCTCCCCGACGTGGCGGCGCAGCAGGTACTGTTCGTCAACCGCCAGCGCGGCTCGGGCACGCGCGCTCTGATCGATGAGCTGCTGCGAGAAGCGGGTATCGAGCCGACTTCGATTCGGGGTTACGAGACCGAGGAGTACACCCACCTCGCGGTCGCTGCGACGATCGCGGCAGGACATGCGGAAGCCGGCGTGGGGCTGCGCGCGGCCGCCGTTCGCTTCGGCCTCGACTTCGTGCCTCTGCGCAAGGAAGTGTACTGGCTCGCGCTGCGCTCGAAGCGCGTGGACAGCGAGCCGGTGCGCCGGCTGCGCGCGGGGCTGGCCGGCGAGCCGCTGCACGCCGCGGCGCGCGGGCTGCCGGGCTATTCCATCGAAGGCGCGGGCGCGATCACGCGGCTCGCCAATGCGTGAGATGCGTTCCGTGCGCGACGCCTCGCCCTCCCCCGCCGCCGCCGACCGAGCCGTTTCGGACAAAGCTTTTCGCTTCGGCCTGAACGAGCTTGCCGGCGCCTTCGGGGATCTTGGAACCCTCATTCCGTTCGTCGCCGCCTACCTCGCCGTCGCAAAGCTCGATCCCGCCGCAGTGC
>DATCLR010000191.1:0-4360 GCA_036563785.1 Burkholderiales bacterium
GCTCAAGGCCGAGGGCGAACGCGGCCCGTGGGAAGCGGCGGTCCACTACGAGATTCTCGCGCTCTTCGGCGACACCGCGGCCGCGCGCGCCGCGGCTGCGCCGCTCGCGTCCATAGGCGGAGTCGGCGGTCTGCCCGACGATCGCCGGCGGCTGTTCGATCTAACGGATTCACTGTCCGAGGGCGCGCGCCGCGCGGCGGTGCATCGGCTCGACCGGTTGTACGTGGGCTACCGCCGCCGCGCGCTGGCGCTGCGCTTCGGGCGGCAGGCGCTCAGCTGGGGCAACGGCCTCGTGTTCCATCCGCTCGACTTCATCAATCCGTTCTCGCCGCTCGCGATCGACAAGGACTACAAGACCGGCGACGACATGCTGTACGTCCAGTGGCTGCGCGCGGACGGCGGCGACCTGCAGGCGATCGTGGTGCCGCGGCGCGACCCGGCGACCGGGGATCTCGCAAGTACCGAGAGCACCTACGCCGCCAAGGTGCGCGTGCGGCTCGGCGCGCTCGATCTCGATCTCGTCGCCGCGCGGCACATCGACGACGCGCTCGCGGGCATCGGCCTCGTGCGCAGCATCGGCGGCGCCGTCTGGCGTCTCGACGCGCTGCACACGCGCCCCGAGCAGGGCGCCGACGCCTGGTCGTTCGTGACGAACCTCGACTACTCGTGGGTCTGGGGCGGAAAGAACTACTACGGCTTCGTAGAGTACTTCCGCAACGGCTTCGGTGCCGCCGATCCCGCCGGTTATGCGGCGCCCGATCCCGCGCTTGCCGCGCGGCTCGAGCGCGGCGAGCTCTTCACGTTGGCGCGCGACTACGCCGCGGCCGGTGGGCAGGTCGAGCTGCACCCGCTGTTCAACGCGTACGCGAATCTCGTCTGGAACCTGAACGACGGCAGCCGCTTCCTGCAGCTGCGCGGGGTGTACGACTGGCGCCAGAACGTGCAGCTGACAGCCGGTGTGAACCTGCCTGCCGGAGACCGCGGGGAGGAGTACGGCGGCATTCCGTTGCCCGCGCCGGGCACCTTCCTTGCGCCCGGTCGGGCGCTGTATCTGCGGGCCGCCTGGTACTTCTAGGGCTCCGTGTGTTGCGACCGCCGCTCGACGCCTGCGCGTCTGCGGCTCAGTAGATCACGGTGCGCGAGCCGAGGTGCAGCACGAGCACGCCGGCGACGATCAGCGCGATTCCGACGACCGCGGCGAGGTCGAGGTGCTGGCGGTAGAAGAGCCAGCCGGCGAGGCTGATCAGCACGATGCCGACGCCGGACCAGATGGCGTAGACGACGCCGAGCGCCATCGTGCGCAGGGTGAGCGAAAGGAAGTAGAAGGCGAGGCCGTAGCCGACGACGACAACGATCGACGGCGCGGGCCGGGTGAAGCCGTCGGCCGCCTTGAGTGCGGTCGTGGCGGCGACTTCCGCGAGAATGGCGATGGCGAGGTAGAGGTAGTGCACGGTCGGTCCCGATGACGTTACCCGCCGTATCCGACCGCAGTGCGCGGACGACCGCAAGTCTCGGCGTGCCGCCGGGAGCCGGATCGCGGCACACCGGCCGGCGAAGTCGACGCCGGCCGCGGCTTGTCGGCGCCCCGCTTCGCGGTTTCGGCGCAGCCGCGGATGCGGTTAGGATAGGTACGCCGCACCTGCCGGCCTTTCTCGATGACCGCCGCCGATCCGATTGCCATCTTCGCCGAATGGTTCGAAGCCGCCTCGCGCTGCGGCGTCGACAAGCCCAACGCCATGACGCTCGCCACCACCGGCGCGAGCGGCCAGCCGACCGCGCGCGTGGTGCTCTTGAGCTCGTTCGACGAGCGCGGGTTCGTCTTCCATACGAACTATCAGAGCGCGAAGGCGCGCGATCTCGAGCACGAACCGCGCGCAGCGCTGGTCTTCTGGTGGGATCCGCTCGGACGGCAAGTGCGCATCGAGGGGCGGGTGGAACGGACGAGCCCTGCGGAATCGGACGCCTACTTCGCGCGGCGGCCCCGCGGCAGCCAGATCGGCGCCTGGGCTTCCGACCAGAGCCGGCCGCTCGCTTCGCGCGCCGTGCTCGAGAGCCGCGTGCGCGAGCTCGAGCGCGAGTACGCCGGCCGGCCGGTGCCGCGCCCGCCGCACTGGGGCGGATACCGGCTGGTGCCCGCCGCGATCGAGTTCTGGCAGGACCGCGAGAATCGCCTGCACGAGCGTACGCGCTACGAGCGCGACGCGCAGGGCGTCTGGCGCAGCGTGATCCTGGCGCCTTGAGGGGCACGCTTCCCATGCATGCGGGCGCGCTCGAACGCACGGAAGGCGGGCATCACGACGCCCGGTGCACCCGAGCCTCCTGACGGCGATGCGGCCCATTGCGTACCGCCATTACCTGCTCCTCCTCGGGTCGCTCTTCGCCGTCGTCTGGATCTGGTCCGGTCTGCAGCCGGTCGATCGCTCCACGTGGCTCCTCGAGAACGTGCTGGTCGTCGTGTTCGTGCTCGCAGTTGCCGCGAGCTACCGGGTGTTCCGCTTCTCGCGCGTTTCCTATGCGCTGATCTTCCTCTTTCTGTGCCTGCACGCGGTCGGTTCGCACTACACCTACTCGCTGGTGCCCTACGACCGGTGGTTCCGGACGCTCTTCGGATTCAGCCTCGACGCCGCGCTCGGCTTCGAGCGCAATCAGTTCGACCGCTTCGTGCACTTCGCCTACGGGCTGCTGCTCGCCTACCCGGTGCGCGAGATCTTCATTCGCATCGCCGACGTGCGCGGCTTCTGGGGCTATTTCCTGCCGCTCGACATCACGCTGTCGACGTCCGCGCTCTACGAGCTGATCGAGTGGGCGGCGGCGATGATCTTCGGCGGCGGCCTCGGTGCGGCCTACCTCGGCACCCAGGGCGATCCCTGGGACGCGCACAAGGACATGGCGCTCGCCGCCGCCGGCGCGCTCCTCGCGATGCTCGCGACGGCGATCGTGAACTACCGCACCCAGCGCGACTTCGCCGCCGAGTGGGCCGAGAGCCTGCGTATCAAGCGCCCGTATCCGCCCGGCGAGGAGACGCGGCGCTGGGGCGGGCACCGCGCGGCTAGCGCCGGACGATGAGCAGCACGCCGGCCGCGATCGCGAGCACGCCGAGAACGAGCGTATCGTAGGCGAAGCTGAGCGAGACGGCGGAGCGCAGACCGGTGGCGACGAGCCAGATTCCGAGCAGCAGCGTACCCAGGTTCCTCATGACGTTCCTCCCTGCGACGTCGTCGTGTGCTCCCGCAGTATGGCAGGCGCGCTGACGTACGACGAGATCGAGGCGGCGGCGCGGCGGCTCGCCGGCGTCGTACGGCGCACGCCGGTGCTGACCTCGGCGGGCGTCGACGCCGCCGTCGGCGCGCGCGTCTACTTCAAGTGCGAGAACCTGCAGCGCGCTGGCGCGTTCAAGATTCGCGGCGCGTACAACGCCCTCGCGTGCCTGCCGCAGCCGCAGAGGCGCCGCGGCGTCGCCACTTTCTCCTCGGGCAATCACGGGCAGGCGCTCGCGCTCGCGGCGCAGCTGCACGGGACCGCCGCCGTCATCGTGATGCCCGCCGTGCGCCGTCGGCGAAGGTCGCGGCGACGCGCGGCTACGGCGGGGAGGTGGTGTTCTACGACCGCAGGACGCAGGACCGCGAGGCGCTCGCGCGTGCGCTCGCCGAGGAACGCGGCCTCGCGCTCGTGCCGCCGTACGACGATCCGCGCATCATCGCGGGGCAGGGCACGGCGGCGAAGGAGCTCTTCGAGGAGGCGGGCGCGCTCGACTGCCTGGTCGTGCCTCTCGGCGGCGGCGGTCTGCTCGCGGGCGCGGCGCTCGCGGCCGCGCGGCTCGCGCCGGGCTGCCGCGTGATCGGGGTGGAGCCGGCGCGCGGCAACGACGGCCAGTTATCGCTGCGCGCCGGGCGCATCGTCGCGATCGACGTCCCCGACACCATCGCCGACGGCGCCCGCACCACGCACCTCGGCGAGCACACGTTCGCGGTGATACGCACGCACGTCGCCGACATCGTCACGGTCGACGACGCCGCGCTGCGCCGGGCGATGCGCTACCTGTTCGAGCGCATGAAGCTCGTGGTCGAGCCGACAGGCGCGCTGGCGGCCGCGGCGCTGCTCGAAGGCGTCGTTCCCGTGCGCGGCGCGCGCGTGGGCGTGATCCTGAGCGGCGGCAACGTGGACGCCGAAACCTACGCGCGGCTCATCGGCGACTGACAGCGCGTCGCGTTCAGTCGTCACGATCGCGTCCGCGGCCGCGCCCGCGGGCATCGTCGTCGCGGCCCCGTCCCCGGCCGCGTCCGCGCTCGCCGTCGCCGCCGCCTGCCCCGAGCCCCACGTCGATGTTGATGCCGCCCCCGCCGCCGGCGCTCCCGCCGCT